>NZLB01000044.1 GCA_002694075.1 Nisaea sp. | reverse complement strand
TGCAATGATTTGACAGAAAGACGCCCCCATGTCCCCAGCCCCCGATCACGTCGAAGGCGATCTCGGCATGCCCCGCCAGGTGGATGTGGTGGTCATTGGCGGCGGCATCATTGGCTGCGCCAGCGCGCTAGAGTTAGCGCAAAAGGGTTTGCGGGTGGCGCTTTGCGAAAAGGGCCGCATCGCCGGCGAACAATCTAGCCGTAATTGGGGGTTCTGTCGCCAACAAGGCCGCGATCCGGCCGAATTGCCGTTAATCGTCGAAAGCATGCGCCACTGGCGGCGGATGTCGGAAACCCTTGGCGAGGATATCGGTTATCGGCCGACCGGCTGTCTTTACGTCGCCGATGATGACGCCCAGGAGGCCGATTTCCGCGCCTGGCTGGAACACGCTCAGATTCACCAACTGGACTCCCGCATGATCGGGCGCGCGGAAATCGACGATTTGGTGCCCGGCGCCAACGGCCGTTTTTCACGCGCCCTCTACACCGCCAGCGACGGCCGCGCCGAACCGACCCGCGCGGCGCCGGCGATGGCCCGGGCGGCACAGCGGATGGGCGTGCATATTTTGACCAATTGCGCGGTGCGCGGGTTGGATTTTCACGCCGGTGAAGTCGCCAGCGTGGTCACCGAACGCGGTGTCATCGCCGCCCGCGCGGTGGTCGGCGCCGGCGGCGTTTGGTCAGAATTATTTTGCGCCCGCCATGGCCTCGACCTGCCGCAGGTGGAAACTGAATCCTCGGTCATGCGCACCGGGCCGGCGCCGGAGGTGTTCGCCGGTGCCCTCTGGACGCGCGGTTTCGCCTGCCGCCGCCGGCTGGATGGTGGCTACACCATCGCCAATGGCGGCACCAGCTTGTGCCCGCTCACCCCGCGCAACTTCCGCCACATAGGCAAATTTTGGAAAAATTACAAAAAAGAGCGTAAACGCCTGCGCCTCAGCCTCGGCAAGCGCTTTTTCGAGGATATGGCGACGCCGCGCGATTGGCCGCTTCACGGGCCCAGCCCGTTCGAGAAAACCCGCGTTCTCGATCCCCAGCCCTACACCCCGATTCTCGACGACGCCTTGGCCAATATCCAAGCCGCCTTCCCCGAATTAAATGACGTCGAGATTGTCGAACGCTGGGCCGGCCGTATCGATGTGACCCCGGACGCCGTGCCGGTCATTGGGCCGGCGCCCGATGTCCCCGGGTTTTACGTCGCCTCCGGGTTCAGCGGCCATGGTTTCGGTATCGGTCCCGGCGCCGGCCGCCTGGTCGCCGATCTGGTCGCCGGCGATCATCCGATTGTTGACCCGACCCCCTTCCGTTTTGAGCGTTTCCACTAAGCTTTATTCGGCTTATGATTGCAAAATCGCCCGGCCGCGCTGCGGCGGCGCCGGTTAACCGTTCGCGCGCAGTGGAAGCCATGTCATGTCCAAAACCTATACGCCGTCCCCGCGGGCGCGGGTCAAGCGCGCCCACCATCGCGCCGCGTACGATAACGAAAGCGTTTTCGCCATTCTTGACTCCGCCCAAATAATCCACGTCGGCTATTTCATCGACGACCAGCCCTATGTCACGCCGACCCTTCACTGGCGTGACGGCGAAACTTTGCTTTGCCATGGCTCGAGCGCCAGCAAGATGCTGCGCCACCTGCGTCACGGCGCACCGGTGTGTGTGACCGCGTCGATTTTCGACGGCTATGTGCTGGCCCGCTCGCCGTTTCATCACAGCGCCAATTATCGCACCGTGATGGCTTATGGCACGGCGCGTATGGTCGAAGGTCGGGCGGCCAAGGAAGCCGCCCTCGACCGCATGATGCAAACCTTGTTTCCGGGGCGCTTGGCGGAATGCCGCGGCAATACCGAGCAAGAGATCAAGGCCACCACGGTGATCACCATGACCATCGACGAGGCGGCGGCGAAAACCCGTAGCGGCCCGCCGATGGACGATGAAGAGGATTATCTGACGGTCAACGCGTGGTCCGGCGAATTGCCGGCCCGGCACAGCTATGCTCGACCGGTCGCCGACCCGCGCCTGGATCCGGGTTGCCCGCTGCCGGACTACCTCAACCCGTACCGCGGGCGTTAACCGCCGAAGGCGGCTTCCATTTCGCCGCGGAAGCGCACTTCCAAGGCGCCATCATCCAAGGCGACATCATCGCGCGTCAGTACCTGGCCGACCGCGACGTCGCGCACCAGAGTGACGTTCTGGGCGAGCCCGATGGGCAGGAAACGGCCCGCCAACGACGCCGCCGCCGGCGCTTGTTTGCCCCACACGCAATAGCCGCCCTCGCCGTCCAAAACCTCACCCTTGGCCAAATTGCGTTTGGCGGTGGCGACGACATCGGAGTGAAAGCCGCTGGGCGCGCCGGTCGGCTCACCGCGCAGGGCGACGCTGGCGACCGACTGACCCAGTTCCAGGCCGATCATATGGGTCGGCCGGTAGAGCGCCGCGTAAGCACCACTGTTATCGGCCAACATGTGATACTCGGCGAAACATTGGCGGACATAATCGCTGTCGCCATGGATCACCACGAAAGTGCCCATCGCCAGGTGATGGTCGACCGGTCCGCCGTCGCGGGTCAGGGACGAGGTCACCTCGGTGGTGCCGGCGTGGGCAACGCCGCCACCGGCGGCTGCCGGTTTCAACACCTCGGCCAGTTCAAAGCGGCTGGCCGGCGGAAATCGCAGACCGCCGGCCTGCGGCGTCAGACCGGTGGCGTTGCACACAGCGGTCATCTCGATGCCCGATTTGGTGCCGTCGAGAAAAGAATTGAACATCTTCGGATTGATCATCTTGCGGTCGGCGATGACCAGGTATTTCTCCAACTCCTCCCACACCGTCTGCGGGGTCAGTTGATGATAGCTGGGGTGGTAACGGGTGCCTTTGCCGGCGGTGACCACTTCGAAGCCGCAGGTCCGCGCCCAATCGACATGCTCACAGATCAACGCCGGCTGATCGCCCCAGGCGAGCGAGTAAACGACGCCGGCGGCGGCCGCCTTGCGGGCCAACAGGGGACCGGCCAGGGCGTCGGCCTCGACATTGACCATAACCACATGCAAACCGTGCTCGAAGGCGGCCAGGGCATGGCGAATGCCAACCGCCGGGTCGCCGGTCGCCTCGATCAGGACATCCAGGCCTTCAAAGGCGATGAGACCGGCGCTGTCCTCGGTCAGACAGGTTTTCCCGGTGGCCATGGCGGTGGCCAAGTCGGCCGCCTCGAAGCGCTCTTCCGGCCAACCGGCCAGGCGCAGCGTGTCGGCCGCCCGCGCCGCCGAAAGATCGGCCAGGCCGACGATGTGGACACCGGCGGTGCGGCGCGCCTGAGCCAAGTACATGGAGCCAAATTTGCCGGCGCCGATCATGCCGACGCGGATCGGTCGGCCGGCTTCGGCGCGGGCCAGTAATTGGCGATGGAGCGACATCGAACGCCTCTTGCGGTTACGGTGGGCGGGCCTGGTTAAGGGTTCAAAACACGGATCGGCGCGCCGTCTAGCCAGGCTTGGATATCCTCGACCATCTCACGGTAGAAGGTGCGATAGGTCTCAATCGTGACGTAGCCGGTGTGCGGCGTCATGACCAGGTTTTCCAGTTTCCGGAACGGATGGTCGACCGGCAGCGGTTCTTCGTCAAAAACATCGACGGCGGCGCCGGCGATCCAGCCCTCGGTCAGTGCCTGGATCAGCGCGTCCTGATCGATGATCGGCCCGCGCGAGGTATTGACGATCCGTGCCGACGGTTTCATCGACTTGAGTTCGGCCGCCCCGACCAGGCCCCGGCTGCGCGCGCTCAGCAGCACGTGAATGCTCAGGAAATCAGAGGTTTGGAACAATTCTTCCTTGCTGACCAGGCGGGCGCCATGGCTGGCCGCCGTCTCGGCCGTCATGTTCGGGCTCCAGGCGATCATCTCCATGTCGAAGGCCGGTGCCACCCGCGCCACCCGACCGCCCTGTTTGCCCAGCCCCAAAATGCCCAGCGTCTTGCCCTTCAGATCGACGCCCATTTTTGTCTGCCAGCGCCCCTCGCGCATCATGCGGTCATCGTGCGGGGCGTTACGGGCGACCGCGTGGATCAGACCCCAGGTATGCTCCGAGGTGGCGTGTCCGGGCGAGTCCGTACCGCAAATGGTGATCCCGGCGGCCTTGGCCGCGTCCATATCGACGGCGCGGTTGCGCATGCCGCTGGTGACGATCAATTTAACGCCCCCCAGCATGCTGAAAAGGCCGGTCGGAAAGGGCGTCCGTTCGCGCATGATGCAAACGATATCGGCGCCTTTTAGCCGCGCCGCCAGGGGCACCAGTTCGACCAGGTTGTCGGTGAACACCTCAATCCGACAATCGGCGGGCAAACTGTCCCAATCGGCGCACGACCGAGAGATATCGGCGTAGTCGTCCAAAATCACGATGCGCGGCATCAAAAAGCTCCCTGTTCGGGCGTGCCGGCCGGCACGCCTTATGGTTCCGGCTGGTTATTTATCCTTCAAATTCAGCGCCGCTGAATTCATACAATAGCGCAGTCCGGTGGGCGCCGGGCCATCCTCGAAAACATGGCCCAAATGCGCCTCGCAGCGCGCGCAATGCACCTCGGTGCGAACCATGAAAAATTTGCGGTCGACGGTCGTGCCGACGGCCTCGTCGGCAATCGGTTGCCAAAAGCTTGGCCAGCCGGTGCCGCTCTCAAACTTGGTGTCGCTATCGAAGAGCGGTGCGTCACAACAAATGCAGTGATAAACACCCGGGTCCTTGTTGCTGGCATAGCGCCCGGTCCAGGCCCGCTCGGTGGCGTGACGGCGGGTCACATGATATTCCTCGTCGCTTAATTGCGCGCGCCATTCGGCGTCGCTTTTCACAATCTTGTTCATCAAACTCACCCTTGGTTGGCGTGGGGTCTCGACAACAAGCTAGCTCAGCGCCGGCGTTTTTCCAAAACCGTGCCGCCGTCGATCAAGCCGGCGATTTCATCCTCTGAAAACCCGTGCTCGGCCAACAACTCGCGGCTATGGGCGCCGAATTTCGGTGGCGTCCGCCGGATCGAGCCCGGCGTGCGCGAGAATTTGATCGGGATCCCCCAGCCCTTGTACCAATCCAACTCGGCGTTCATTTGGCGGTGGGCGGTATGGGGATGGGCCATCACCTCGGCGGTGTCGCGTACCGGCCCGACCGGCAGACCGGCGGCCAGCAGACGATCGCAAAGCTCATAGCCGTCGACATTTTCCAGCACCGAAGCCAATTCGCTTCGCAAGTCGTCGCGATTTTCCAGGCGCAGGACATTGGTGGTGAAGCGCGGGTCGTCGTAAAGCTCGGGTTTGCCCAACTCGGTGCATAGCCGCTTCCAAGCGCGGTCATTGCCGCCGGCCAGGAACATTTTGCAGGTTTTGGTCTGGTACAAATCATAGGGGCTGATGTTGGGGTGCTGGTTCCCGGTCAGACCCGGCGTTTTGCCCGACAGCGAATAATTGGCCACATGCGGATGCATCAAAGACAAGCCGCAATCGTACAGGGTCATGTCGATATATTGACCAATGCCTGATTTCCCGCGCTCGACCAGGGCCATCAAAATGGCGTTGGCGGTCATCAAACCGGTGCCGATATCGACCATTGGGATGCCAATGCGCACCGGCCCGCTATCGGGATGACCGTTGATCGAAAAATGACCGACCATTGCCTGAATAATCCCGTCGTAACCAGGAAATCCGCCATAAGGGCCGGTCGCGCCAAAGCCGGAAATTCGGCAATGGACCAATTTAGGGAATTTTTTGGAGATCACCTCTTCATAGCCAAGCCCCCATTTTTCCATCGAGCCCGGCTTGTAATTCTCGATCAGGACATCGGCCCCTTCCAGCATGCGCAGCAGCACCTGCTTGCCGGCGTCCCCCGACAGGTCAAGGGCGAGCGAGCGCTTATTGCGATTGACGCCGATGAAATAGCTGGCGTCCTCGTCATGGAACGGCGGGCCCCAGTCGCGCACCTCATCACCTTGCGGCGGCTCGATCTTGACGATTTCGGCGCCATGGTCGCCCAGCAATTGGGTGCAATAAGGGCCACCCAGAACGCGGGTCAGGTCGATCACTTTGAGGCCGGAAAGGGCGCCGGTCGGGGCATCGCTCATCATGTTCCTCGATCAGTCAATTAGGCGGGTCAAGCCGCCGCGCCGGTGCCAAACACACGGGCGGCGAAAGCGGGATAAACCTCGGCCAGGCGGGTGGCAACCGGCCCGCGAATGGTCGCGAGCGTGGCCGCGTCGGGCGGCGGCGTGGTCGGCACGTCATCGGCCGGCAGGTCAAAATCGAAACCGGTTTGATCGCGCACCTCCTCCAAGCTGTGGCCGGGATGGACCGATCGCAACGTAAAACGGGCGCGGGTTCTGTCGAAATCAAACAGGCAAAGATTGGTGATCAAGGCGTGTGGGCCGCCGGGTCGGTAGACATTCGCCGGCGACACCCCGGGCGCGGAAATAAAGTCGACCGCCTCCACCAAGGTGCGGCGGGTATGTTCCCACCGGAACAAGATCACCTGCGGCACCACGTAATACATATAGGCCGAGCCGAAGGAGCCGGGAAAGCGCGCCTTCGGCCGAGCGTAATCGCCAATCGCCACCAAGTTGACATTGGCCGTGCCATCGATCTGGCCGCCGGACAGGAAAAAGGCGTCGATCCGCCCCTGACCGGCGAGGTCGAACAACTCGCGGGCGCCCTCATTGAAAAAATTCCGCTCACTGCCGAGGACCGAGATGCGGGTTCGCGCCGGCCGCCGCGACTGCGCCAGAAAGGCGGCGGCGCCGGGAATCGGCGATGACGCGCCAACGGCCACATGGCCGAGCCCGTCCAACATGCCGGCGATGGCTTCGATCAAGACCTCTTCCGGGCGCACCGCGGCGTCCGCCGACACGGCCGTGGTCATTCCGCCGCCGCCCGCGGCGCGCCGTCGAAAATGTAGCGGGCGAGGTATTCTTGAAAGCCTTCCTCGGTTCGCGCCAAATCCATGTACTGGCGGATATGACCCTCGTCTTCGCCATAGCCACCCGGCAGAGCATAGGGCCAGGCGCCCTGTTTCACCTTGGCGATGGCATTGACGTAAATCGCTGGCAAGGTGCCGGCGGCGGTGACCGGGTTGGCGATTAAATTGTCGTCGACGATTTCCTCGGCCGTGACCAAAGTCGCGGCCGAGGCATGGGCCATGAGCATCAGCTCGCGCCGCACGCCCAGCCAGACGTTGCCCTCGCGGTCGGCTTTCAGGGCGTGCATCATGGTGAAATCGGGTCTCAGCGCCGGNANATACACAATCGGGTCGTTTTCGGCGAAAGGGTTTTCGCCGACTTTCCAATCCTCCCGATNGGCCAGCAAATCACTGCCAATCATGCCCCNCAGGACACCGAACGGGGCGCCTTTCTCGGCCGCCTGCAACTGCGTNAGAATGGCCGGACAGGTACCGTCCAAGACCTTCAACGTGCCGGCCTTAACCGCCGCCGTGAAGCGCGGGGCCAAGCCGTATTCGCCCATCGTCACCGCCGCCGTCTCGACCACCGAAACGCACCCGGCGCCAATCAACAAATCGGCGTGCAGGCCCATCTGCGGCACCCCAATCAAATGCAGATCGCGCACGCCGCGGCGGATCAGCGCGCGGGCCATAACCAAACTACAGTTGGAATACTGTGGCGGCAGGGCGATCTTGGCACCGTCGGAAACCCGAGAGACCAAATCCTCAACGTCGGTGGGGCGAATATCCATAGCGATGCATCCTTTGGGGGTGCGAAAAGACCAGGTATGTTGGACCAGAGACGCCCGCGACACAAGGTGCCTGCGGCGCAGGCCAATTGAACGGTCAGTCCGAAACCGCCTATAACGGCGGGCAAACGATAACGCGGAAAGGCGAACGGGGGAGCCAAGCGCCATGGACCAACACCAAAGCGATACAGTATGGGATTTCATTGTGGTGGGAGCCGGTTCGGCCGGCTGCGCCTTGGCCAACCGCCTGTCGGCCGATCCACGCCAGCGCGTGTTGCTGCTGGAGGCCGGCCCGCGCGACCGCAACCCGTGGATTCATATCCCGGTCGGCTATTACAAGACGATGTATTCGTCGCTGTCCTGGGGCTATGACACGGAGCCGGAAGCGGCCCTCGGCGGCCGCCGGGTGCACTGGCCACGGGGCAAGGTTCTAGGGGGTTCCAGTGCGATCAACGGCTTGGTTTATATGCGCGGCCAGCCCGAGGATTACGATCAATGGCGACAGTTGGGCAATGTCGGCTGGGGCTGGGAGGATGTCCTGCCCTATTTCAAACGGGCCGAGGACCAGGAACGCGGGGCCAGCGATCTGCATGGTGTCGGCGGCCCGCTGAAGGTTTCGGATATTCGCGACCGGCGCGAGATCTGCGACGCCTTCGTTGCCGCCGCCCAGGAAATCGGCCTGCCCTATAACGACGATTTCAATGGTCCGAACCAAGAGGGCACCGGCTTTTTCCAGACCACCTCCCGCGACGGCCGGCGCTGTTCAAGCGCGGTCGGCTATTTGAAGCCGATCCGCGGCCGCGCCAATTTGAAAATTGAGACCGGCGCCTTGGCGACCCGCCTGACTTTCGATGGCGCGCGCGTCACCGGCGTCACCTACCTTCAGGATGGAATTGAGAAAACCGCCCGGGTCGGCGGCGAAATCGTGCTATCGGGCGGCGCCATTAACTCGCCGCAACTGCTGCAATTGTCGGGCCTGGGTCCGGCCGATGTGCTCGGCGCGCTTGGCATCCCGGTGGTTCGCGACATGGCCGGCGTCGGACAGGATTTGCAGGACCATTTACAGGTCCGCTCGATTTATAAGCTGAACCGCGCGATTTCGGTTAACGACGATGTTAACAACCTATTCCGGCGGGTTTGGATCGGCATCGACTACGCCCTGCGGCGGCGCGGGCCGTTGACCTTCTCGGCCGGCCACGCCTGCGCTTTCGCGCGGGTGCTGCCAGAATCGGAAACCCCCGATGTGCAGTTTCACTTCATTCCGTTCAGTGCGGAGAAACCGGGCGCCGGCCTGCACCCCTGGCCGGGCGTGACTAGTTCGGTTTGCCAAATGCGCCCGGAAAGCCGCGGCGAGGTTACCATCACCTCGGCCGATCCGCGCACCCACCCGAAAATCGTCGCCAATTATCTGTCGACGGAATACGACCGCCGGGTGCTGATCGAGGGGCTGCGCCTGTCGCGGAAAATTTCCCAGGCACCGGCCTTCGCGCGATATGTCTCCGACGAGGTTGAACCAGGTTTGGACAAGGTCAGCGATGAAGATTTGATGGACCATTTACGGGCCAAGGGCGGCACCATTTTCCACCCGACCTCAACCTGCCGCATGGGCCATGATGACCGCGCCGTGGTCGATGACCAATTGCGTGTCCACGGTGTCGAGGGGTTGCGGATCGCCGATTGCTCGATCATGCCGCGGGTGGTTTCCGGCAACACCAGCGCGCCGGCCATTATGATCGGTGAAAAATGCGCCGACATGATGCTGGCCGCCGCCGCCCCCAGTCACTAATCGGTTTTACCTCGCAACGCCCGCATGCCGCGCAGCGCCAATTCCAAATTGCGCAGGTTGTTCTCCAGCCCCCGCCGGTCGCGGTCGGTCAGCGTCGACGACTTGAGCGCGTGGCGAATGCCGGCGGCGCGGTCCTCCAACCGGCGGTAGCGTTTGGGGTCATAGGCGCGCGAGCCGGTCGGCGCATCGGTTTCGCCGTCGCCGCTGATCGTCGCCGCCAAGCGCGACCACAGCCGGCCGATCATGGGCTGGCGTTCATCCATCGGCATAAGGGTTTTTCCCCTTGCGCGTGATGAAACGGATCGGCGTGCCGGGCAAGTCGAAGTCCTCACGCAGCCCATTGACCAGATAACGTGTATAAGCCTCCGGTAATTCCTCGGGCAGGCTAACGAAAGCGGCGAAAGTTGGCGGCCGGGCTTTGATTTGCGTCATATAGCGCAGGCGAATCCGCCGGCCGCGCGCCAGAGGCGGTGGATGGGCTTCGGTTTTATGGCTCAACCAACGGTTCAAGCGGGCGGTCGAGATGCGCGTGTTCCACACGTCATAAACCGCGAATACGGCGTCGAACAGCTTGTCCAGATTGCGCCCGCGCAAGGCCGACACGGTGATATACGGTGCGCCCTTGACCTGTGGCAGGGAAATTTCGAAACGGTCCCGCAGATCGCGCAAAGCCTGCTCGCGGTCGGTGACCGCATCCCATTTATTAGCGGCGATGACCAGGGCGCGGCCTTCCTCAATGACCATCCGGGCGATGGTGAGATCCTGTTTCTCCAACATCATTTGGGCGTCCAGCACCAGCACCACCACATGGGCGAATTGGATCGCCCGCCGGGTATCTTCGACCGACAGTTTTTCCAATTTCTCCATCACCCGTGCCCGCCGCCGCAGGCCCGCGGTATCAACCAGCTTGAGGGGCCGGTCGCGATAACGCCATTCCACCTCAATCGCATCACGGGTGATTCCGGCCTCCGGGCCGGTCAACAAACGATCCTCGCCGAGAATCGCGTTGACCAGGGTCGACTTGCCGACATTCGGCCGGCCGACCACGGCCATGCGAACCACCCGCGGCCGGTCCCGGTCCTGCCAAATGTCGACTCCTTCCTCCGGCGGCGACCCGTCTTCGAGGACAGCGTTTTCGTTCTTTTCCTCCGCCGGCTCCTCGGGCATGCGCCCGCGGATCGCTTCGTAGAGGTCGGCCATGCCCTCGTTATGTTCGGCCGAGATCGCGACCGGCTCACCGAGGCCCAGGGAGAAGGCCTCGAAAAGACCGGCGCGCGCCGCCGCTCCTTCGCTTTTATTGGCCAGCAACACCACTTTATCCCCGCGCCGCCGCAGCAGACGGGCGAAATGCTCATCCAGAGGCATAATGCCGCTGCGCGCGTCGACCATCATCAAAACCAGATCGGCGTCGGCGATGGCCCGTTCGGTTTGCGCCCGCATGCGGCCGGCCAAACTCTCCGGGTCGGCTTCTTCCAAACCGGCGGTGTCAACCACCTGAAAGTGAAGATCGGCGAGGCGCCCCGCGCCTTCGCGGCGATCACGGGTGACGCCAGGGGTGTCGTCGACCAGCGCGTAACGGCGACCAATCAATCGATTGAAGAGGGTCGACTTGCCGACATTGGGCCGACCGACAAGGGCAATGGTGAACATCGGCGCCGACGCTCAGCGATAGGCGGTGAGCGTGCCGTCGTCGTCGAGGACGAGCACGGTCTGGTCGACCACCACCGGCGGCAGAAACACCGGCGCGCCGACTTTGATGCTACCCAAGATCGCACCGTCATAAGGCGACAGCGCGCTGACCCGGCCTGTCGAATCGGCCACCAGCAAACGGTCACCGGCCAGCACCGGGCCATGCACGGTGATCGGGTCGGCGCGTTCCTCGGGGTCGCTAAACAACGGCAAAGCGGTCACCCAGCGGACCCGCCCATCTTCGCGCCGCAGGCACAGCACACGATTCTTGCGGTCAATCACGAAAACATAATCGCCGGCCGGCCAGGGTGGATTGAAACCGCCCAGGCGACGCTCCCACAAACGTGTGCCGGTCGTCAGGTCAAGGGCGGTCAATCGGCCGGAATGGCTCGACACCAGAACCATGTCCCGGTCAATCACCGGATAGCCGCCGATGGTCGCCATCGAGGTCAGGCCTTTACCGCCGCGATACGCGCTGAAATTGTCGGCCCAAACCACCCTACCGTTGGTCCGCCGGAGCGCGAATACTTCGCCCGAGGAATAGGGCACCACCGCCCACGGCCCGCTCATCGCCGCGCTGGCCCCGCCGAACACGGTGGCGCTTTCATCGAAACCACGGTGTTGCCACAGCAACCGCCCATCCTCGATGGCATGGGCCTGGGCGGTGTTGTTCAACCCCACAACCACCACCCGGTCGCCGTCGACCACCGGCGCGCCGCGCAACGGCATGCCGGTCGCCACCGACCACCGACGGCTGCCATCGGCGGCGGCCAACGCGATCAAGCGGCCGTCGCCGCGGGCCAGCAAAACCATTTCGCCGACACGCGCCAACCCGCCGGCGAACAGCGTGCGCTCATCGTCATCGCCGATCACCGTGGCGGTCCGCCAGAGCATACGGCCGTCCGCCATGTTTAAGGCGGCGACCTGGCCGTCGGTGTCCACCGTGAACACGCGGCCCTCGGCGACCACCGGCGGCGCCCCTAAACGCCGACGGTCATCCGAGCCGCGACCAACGCGGCGGCGCCAGACTTGCTGGGGGGCGTCGTCCAAAGCGAGATGACCGACAGCGTGCCCCGCGTCACCGCCGACTTGCGGCCAATCGGCGTTGAGACGCGGCGGCGGCAAAGCGACCGGTTTTTCGGCGAGACTGTCATCCGCTTTCGGGTCGTCATCCGCCAGCACAATAGGAATGCGCTCCCCAGGCAGGATGAGATCGTCCCCAATGTCGCCGAAATAGCCCGATCCACAGGCCGTTAACGAGAGACCGGCGGCGACGATCAAAGAGACGGCCGAGACGCGCGGCATCATTTTTGTGGGAACGCCCGCAGCAATTCGGTGGCCCGCGCACGCAACCGCGCCGGCGTGGCGGCGTCATCCGACAATTCCGTGAGCAAGGCCCGGGCGCGGGCGATATCGCCGGCCCGCAGGGCCAGCGCCGCCTGCATTTCGACCGCCATCGGACGCCAGGGATTACCGGCCGCGGCCAACGGCGCTAGGCGGGCCGTCAAATCGGCGCGATCGCCGGTGTCCAAATCGGCGGATACCGCCAGCAGAACCGCTAGGTCGCGCAATTCCGGTGGGCTCGCCGAGCTTTCGGCGATGGCGTCGTAAAGCGCCAGGGCGCCGGCGGTGTCGTCATTTTGCAACTTCGCGGCGGCGGCCCGCAATTGCGCCAAAATAGCGTAGCTGCCGTCACCGGCGGCAATCGCCTCCAAGGCCGCTACAGCCGCTTCTTGATCCGCCTTTTCACCGCCTAACCCAGCCAGCGCCGCGGCGTATTCGGCGGCCGCCGCCGCGCGTTCGTTGGCTTGATAATATTGCCAATAGCGATACCCGCCGACCGCGATCACCACCGCCAGCGCGGCGGCGATCAGCCAGGAACCATACTGCCGCCACAAGCGGGCGGCGCGCTCCTGGCGCAGCTCCTCATCGACCTCATCGAAAATATCCGCCACGCGATCGCTCCGTCCCATCACTGACCAGGGTCAAAAACCCGTCGCTGCCGGCGCGCGAACCGGCCCGCGAGAGGCCGTCAACCTACATGGGCGCCAAGGGGAAATCAAACCCGATCATGGTCCGACGGAACCTGGCAATATTCTCCCCTTTACGGTCCCGCGATTTTACGGAACACTTCCCGCTCTCGCTGTCACAAAAGGTCCATGTATTCGTTTCATGAGTAATTTGGTCGCGCTTCCCGGCGCCCGCCGTAAACAGCGCACATTCTTTTTCACGCGCGTCGAATTGAGCCAGCTGC
>NZLB01000043.1 GCA_002694075.1 Nisaea sp. | reverse complement strand
AGGACACGCAAATCTCGGAATATGTCGGTTCCGGTCCGTTCATCTTCGACGCCGCCAACTGGAAGCCCGGGGACAAGGCGGTTTTCCGCAAAAACACCGCCCATGCCCGCGCCCGCGAGTTGATGGAGTTGGTGCAGCTCGACCCGAACGCCCTCGACCGCTATCCTCATCAATTCTCCGGCGGCCAACGCCAGCGCATTTGCATCGCGCGCGCGCTGGCCATGGAGCCGGAATTGCTGATCGCCGACGAGGCGGTTTCGGCTTTGGACGTCTTGGTGCAGGCGCAGGTGATGCGTTTGCTGGACGACATCCGCCAGCGCCTCAACCTGGCGATGTTGTTCATCACCCATGATCTGCGAGTCGCCGCCCAGGTCTGCGACCGGGTGGCCGTCATGCGCCAAGGCGAGGTGGTCGAATATGGTCCGGTTGGCGCGATTTTCGGCGCCCCGCAACACCCTTACACCATCGCCCTGTTCGAGGCCGCCCCCGGCAAGGATTGGGAGTTCGCGCCACCTGTCGATTAGCCGCGCCACGGCGACCGATCGACGGGTGACAGCAGCGTGTCGTCATGGCATGAAAGACGCGGCGCGCCGCCGCCCGGATGGCGCGCCGGTCCCGACGCTACGAAGGGTTCTTGGCGTGACTCTGTTACATTACGACCGCAAAACGGTCTGGAAAGAAATCGCTCTCGGCGCGGCCGGAACGGCTCTCGCGCTGTGGTTTTTGGCGATGGTGCCGATGATGACGTTCTTCGGCTTTGTGTTCATCGGCCTGGTCGCGCTGTTCGGCGGTTATCTGGTGCGCTCGTTGCGCCGTTGGGGCGATACGGTTGGCTATGACGACATCGGGGTCGAAACGCGCCGCCGGCGCATCGCCTGGGGCGAAACCCGCAAGCTGGATCTGCGGTTTTATTCGACCTCGCGGGCTGGCCGCCGCCGCGGCCTTGGCCTGACCACCAGCGTCGATTATCACCAAGTGGCCGCCGCCCAGGCCCAATCGGCGCCCAGCGTTGGCCAAGGCTGGCTGCAATTGACCATCGAGGGACCGGACGCCCGGATCGTCATCGATTCCCATCTCGAGCGGTTCGACGAAATCCTGCGCCACTGCGCGGCGGCCACCGAACGCCAGCCGGTGGAGGCTTCCGAGACCACCCAGCAAAATTTCAAAGCGCTTGGCTTCCCGCTGTTTGGCGCGGCGCCCACCGCGTCCTAATACTTCTCATTCTTTAGGAGACTGGCTCGTGCCCGTTTTCGCGACCCTTGATGATTTTGCGGTGGCCGGAAAAAAAGTGCTCCTGCGTTTGGACTTGAACGTGCCAATCCGCGATGGCCAAGTCACCGATCGCACGCGCATCGACCGCGCCGCGCCAACCATCACCGCGCTCACGGCGGCTGGCGCGCGGGTGATTGTGATGTCCCATTTCGGCCGGCCCAAGGGCCGGGTGGTGCCGGAAATGTCGCTACGCCCGTTATTGAGGCCCCTGGCCGACGCCCTTGGCGGTCAAGCGGTCGCCTTCGCCGAGGATTGCGTCGGGTCGGCGGCGGCGGCGGCGGTCGACGGTTTGGCCGACGGCGGGGTCGCGCTGTTGGAGAACCTGCGCTTTCACGCCGGGGAGGAGGGCAATGACCCAAGTTTCTGCGATGCTTTGGCGGCCTTGGGCGATATCTACGTCAATGACGCCTTTTCCGCCGCCCACCGTGCCCATGCTTCGACCGACGGCCTGGCCCGGCGCTTACCGGCGGCGGCTGGCCGGCTAATGCAGGCCGAGCTGGAGGCCCTCGAGCGCGCGCTTGGCGCGCCGGCCCGTCCGGTGATGGCGGTGGTCGGCGGCGCCAAGGTGTCGACCAAGCTTGACCTTCTGGGTAATCTGGTCGGCAAGGTCGACGATCTGGTGATCGGCGGCGGCATGGCCAACACGTTTTTGTTCGCCCGCGGCGCCGAGATCGGCGCCTCGCTCGCCGAGCGCGATTTGGCCGACACGGCGCGCGAGATCGAGGCGCGGGCGGCGACCGCCGGCTGCCGTATTCACCTGCAAAGCGACGCCGTGGTGGCCGGCGAATTGGCGGTCGGCGCGGCCAGTCAAACCGTCGACATCGACGCCATTCCGGCCGACCGCATGATCCTCGACATTGGCCCGGGCTCGGTCGACGCCTTCGCCGAAGTGATGGCCGGCGCTCGCACCTTGGTCTGGAACGGCCCGGTCGGGGCCTTTGAGTTTAGCCCGTTCGACGCCGGCACAGTGGCCCTGGCCCGCCAAGCGGCGGCGCTCACGGCGGGCGGCCATTTACTGTCGGTGGCCGGCGGCGGCGACACCGTGGCGGCGCTGGCGGCGGCCGGGGTGGTCGAGCGTTTTAGCTATGTGTCGACCGCCGGCGGTGCCTTCCTGGAGTGGTTGGAGGGCAAGACCTTGCCAGGGGTCGCCGCACTGATGGCCGGGGCGAACTGACCGTCGGACGCGCCCGCGCGGGCGCTAGCCGAAAGGGCCGCTCGCGGGGGCGTGGATTGACAGTTTCGCCCGGAAAGCCTACATCTGAGGGCTGAAGGAGGCGGTCTATGCTGCAACCGATCCCAACAACCGTTCCGCCAACAGCGCCGACGCCGGTCGTGACGCCGCCGCGTCCGACCATGCAGCAGCGCGACAACGACCAGGAACGGGGCCTGATTGAAGAAGCCGTCAACGCCGCCGCCGAGGGCGACGAGGCGCCGGCTTTCGATGTCGAAGGCAGCCGTTTGCAGGCCGCCGCCAATCGGGTTTTGGCCCGCGGCAACCCGCGCCGTGGCGACACCATCGACATTTACGCCTAATCCGTCGACCCCCCGCCTGTGCCGGCATTTTTATCACCGCTTTGTCGTAACCGCGTAATCGGCGCTAACCCCCGCGCGTTACCGCCGCTATACTCCCCGTCCCAGCCTTTTTGACGGATTGGTGCCATGGCCAAACGCGATCCCCTTGTCTTCCTGCCCGGCGAGTTCACCGCCCAAGGCCCGATCAACAGCCGCGTGCCCGAGGGCGACAATCGCGAACGCTTGATCTGCGACGACTGCGGTTTTGTGCGATATGTCAATCCGCTGGTGGTGGTCGGCGCGGTGGTCACCTGGGAGGATAAATTCCTCTTGGTCAAACGGGCGATCGAGCCGCGCAAAGGGTTCTGGACCATGCCGGCCGGCTTCCTCGAGGAAAAAGAAAGCACCGCCGACGGCGCCAAGCGCGAAGCCTGGGAAGAAGCTCATGCGCGAATTGAGATCGACGCTTTGCTCGGCCTCTATAACATTCCGCGGATTAGCCAAATCCAGATGATCTATCGCGCCCGTTTGCTGGATCCGGACGTCTCGCCGGGGATTGAATCGGCCGAGGTGGCGATGTTCACCTGGGATGAAATTCCCTGGGACGAAATCGCCTTTCCCAGTGTCCATTGGGCGCTCGGCCATTACCGCGAGACCATCGGCCAAAGCGATTTCGCGCCTCGCCCGGAAGGTCCGATGGGGCTTTAGGCCGGCACCCCAATTTCCATTGGCAAGCTCGGGTCTTTGGCCCATTCCGACAAGGAATTGTCGTAGAGGGCGACATTCTCGAAGCCATTGAGGGTTAGCAGAAAGGCGGTCGCGCTGGCGGCGATGCCGCCGCCGCAATAGGCGATCACCGGGGCGTCGGCGGCGGCGCCGCCGGCGGTCAGGCGGGCGCGAATTTCGGCCATGTCGATAAACGCGCCGGTGTCGGGGTCGAGCAAGCTGGCGGTCGGCACACAGGTGCTGCCACTGATCCGCCCCGGCCGGCCGTAGACAGTGCCGCCGGTGCCATGGTGTTGGTCGAGCGACAGGGCGTTGATGACGGTGTGGGCGTCATCGGCGACGGCCGCGCGCACCATCTCGGCGGTGGCCATTAAGTTCGGCCGCGGGCGGGCGGTAAAAGCCGCCGTTGGATAACGCCGCGCGCCGCTTTCCAGCGGCCGCTTCTCGGCCCGCCATTTGGTCAGCCCGCCGTTGAGAACGGCTGCGTTGTCGAAGCCGAAACTGCGCAATTGCCACCACACCCGGGTGGCCCATTGCACCGAGGTTTGGCTGTACAAAATCACCCGGTTTCCGTCACCGATGCCTAGCTCACCCGCCGCCGCGGCGAAGGCGGCGGCACTTGGCTGGGTAAAGCGCAGGGGGCTTTCGTTATCGGAAAGGTCGGCTTGGATGTCGATGAAACCGGCGCCCGGAATATGCTCTTCCTGATAGCCCGCGCGGCCCGCTTCGACGCGGTAGACGGTGGCCGGATCGGGCCGCAAATGGGTGGTGCAATCGAAGATCCGCAGGCGCGGATCGTCCAGATGGGCAGCCAACCAATCCCTCTCCACCAGCCATTCCGGGTGGGCGATTTGATTTGTCATTGCCGGGCTCCTGTGATGTGGTGCGAGGACGATATCACGGTTTCAAATCCCTTGAGAACGCCATCGGTGCCGCCCCTGCAACTCGCCCAGAAACNCGCCCAGAAACACACCAAGCGACACGTTTGGCGGCNGGGTCGGCCGGGCGCGGGCGCGGTCCCCACCCTNTGCGCGGACAAGTGAGCGNCGCATGCGTGCCTGGCTGAGCAAACTGCCGTCCCACGGCAATCTACGCGGGCTTTTGTGGATGGTCNTGGCCAGCTTCACGTTCGCCCTTTTCATGCTNATCGCGCGCATCGGGGCCGACGACCTGCATGTGGTTCAGGTCGCCTTCATGCGGTATTTCATGTCGCTGGTCCTGGTCCTTCCGGTGTTGGCGCGTTTGGGCGTGGCCGGGTTTTGGGGGCTTAATTTACGGCTGCACGGCTTGCGTGGCGCGGCCCATGGCCTGGCCGTGGTGGGCTGGTTTTACGCCCTCACCCAGATGCCCATCGCCGAAGTCAGCGCCATCGGCTTTACCGGCCCGGTGTTCATCACCATCGGCGCCGCGCTGTTTTTGGGCGAGCGGGTTGGCGTTCACCGCTGGGGCGCGGTCGCGGTCGGCTTGGTGGGGGCGCTGATCATCATCCAACCGGGGGTGGTGCCGCTGAACGCCGGGGTCTTGGCGATGGCCGCGGCGGTGCCGTTGTTCGCCGCCTCCGACCTGTTTGTCAAAGCGTTGGTCCGCACCGAAAGTCCGACCGTCATTATCGCCGTGCTAAACGTTATTTTGACTGTCGGCATGGCCCCTTTCGCCTGGTGGTTCTGGCAACCGACCGATTGGCGCGATTGGGTCCTGGCCGGGGGCATGGCGGTGTTCGCCACGTTCAGCCATATTTGTATGGGTAAGGCCTTCGCCGCCGCCGACGTCAGCGCGGTCCAGCCGGCGCGTTTCCTGCAATTGCCGTGGCTGGCCTTGCTCGGCTACCTCGCCTTCGCCGAGTTCCCCTCCCTGGCGGCTTGGACCGGGGCGGCGGTGATCATCGCCAGCGTCAGCTATATTATGAACCGAGAACGCGTGGCGGCGGCCGCCGACAACCGCGCGTGAACGTGGTCGAGGCTGGCATTTAGCGCCGGAAAACGATACATCACCAGCAGGTGACGACAGTCTGGATCGACCAAGCCATGATCGATGACCATCAACTTGCTCAAAGCATCAGTGCCTTGGAAGCGGTGCGCGTGCTGTGCGTTGGCGATGTCATGCTGGACCGTTTCGTTTACGGTGTGGTCGAGCGTGTCTCGCCCGAGGCGCCGGTGCCGGTGCTGCGGGTCACCCATGAAAAAGCGATGCTCGGCGGCGCCGGCAATGTGGTGCGCAATTTGGTCGCCCTGCGCGCCGAATGCTGTTTTGTCTCGCTGCTGGGACGCGATGGCGCGGGCCGCGATGTGACCCGTTTATTGGGTCAGGAAACCACCGTCGAAAGCCATGTGCAGACCGTCACCGACCGACCGACCACGATTAAGACCCGTTTTGTCGCCGGCACCCAGCAAATCCTGCGCAGCGACGAGGAAACCGCTGACGAGATCGCCGCCGGCGACGAGACCAAAATCGTTGAACGAGCGACCGCCGATCTAGGCCAGGCCAAGGCCTTGGTGCTGTCCGATTACGGCAAAGGCGTGCTCACCCCGCGGGTCACGCAACAATTGATCGCCCGCGCCCGCGCCGCCGAGGTGCCGATCATCGTCGATCCCAAGGGCGGCGATTACAGCGCCTATCGCGGGGCCAGCGTGGTCACCCCCAATCGCCGCGAATTGGCCGAGGCGAGCGGGATGCCGGTGACGACCTTGGCCGAGGTCGAGGCCGCCGCCCGCGCCTTGGCCGACGGCTGCGGCCTGGAACATGTGCTGGTCACCTTGAGCCAGGACGGCATGATGTTGGTGCCGGCCGGTGGCGCGCCCATCGACACCGTCAGCGCGTCNGCGCGCGCGGTTTTCGATGTCTCCGGCGCCGGTGACACGGTGGTCGCCACCCTGGCCGCCGGCCTGGCCGGTGGCTTGGCNATGTCCTGGGCGATCCGCCTGGCCAATGCCGCCGCCGGTGTGGTGGTCGCNAAAACCGGCACCTCGGTGGCCAGCCCGGCGGAGATCANGGCGGCGCTGAACGCGGCGCGCGCGCGTAGCCATAGCGGTAAAATCCTGTCCCGCGCCGATTTGCCGGCGCGGCTCGCCGAATGGCGCGAGCAAGGCCATGAAATCAGTTTCACTAACGGCTGTTTCGATCTGCTGCACCCAGGCCATGTGTCGCTGTTGCGCCAGGCGCGGGCGGCCGCCGACCGGTTGATCGTCGGGCTCAACAGCGACGCCTCGGTCGGCCGCCTGAAGGGACCGACCCGGCCGATCCAGGACGCCGACACGCGGGCCACGGTTCTGGCCGCGCTGGCCAGCGTCGATGCGGTGGTGGTATTCGATGAGGACACGCCGGCCGAGTTGATCGCCGCCATCGCGCCCGACGCGCTGGTCAAGGGCGCCGACTACGCCGTCGATGAGGTAGTTGGCGCCGATATCGTCACCGCCGCCGGCGGACGCGTGGTCCTGGCCACGCTGGAGGCCGGCTTCAGCACCACCAACACCGTCGCCAAGATCAATGGCGATCCCGCCCCTGATTCTGCCGTTTAAGTATTTGGAAAGGTGCCCGCGATGGCCGTTGAGATCCCCTTCGTGCGTCAATCCGACCCGCAATACGGCGTCGCCGAAGACGTCGCGCCCGGCCTGCGCCGGGTGCTCGCCAATAATCCCAGCGCCTTCACCTACCATGGCACCGGCACCTATATCGTCGGCCGCGGCAAGGTCGCGGTGATCGACCCGGGACCGCTGCTGGACGACCATGTGGCGGCTCTCTTGGCCGCCGTCGAGGGCGAGGAGGTCAGTCACATCCTGCTGACCCATACCCATGCCGATCATTCGCCGGCGGCGGCGCCGTTGAAGGCGGCGACCGGTGCGCCGACCTACGCCTTCGGCCCCCATGGCAGCGGCAAATGGGCGGTCGGTGTCCAGGTCGAGGAGGGCGGCGACATGGATTTCACGCCCGACCATCGGCTGGCCGACGGTGACGTCGTGGCCGGCGACGGGTGGACCCTGGAGGCGATCCACACCCCCGGCCATACCTCCAACCACCTTTGTTTCGCCTGGCGTGAGACCGGCTTTTTGTTCCCCGGGGACCATGTAATGGGCTGGTCGACCAGCGTGGTTTCGCCGCCCGATGGCGACATGGGCGATTACATCGCCAGCTTGGAAAAACTGTTGGCCCGCGACGAGACCACCTATTGGCCGACCCATGGCGCGCCGATCACCGACCCAAAACGCCATGTCGCCGCCTTTATCGCCCATCGCCAAGAACGCGCCGAGGCGGTGTTGGCCTGTCTCGACGCCGGCCACGAAACCTTGGCGGCGATGGTGCCGGAAATTTACCAGGGTCTGGACCAACGGCTGTTTCCGGCGGCCGCCCGCTCGACCTTCGCGACCCTGATCCACCTCACCGAACAAGGACGGGTGGCGGCCCCCGACGGTCTCAGTCTGGAGGGGCGGTTCCAGCGCGCCTAGCGGTGCCGGATATAGCGTTTGCCGTTGCGCCAGGTGAAGAAGATCGATTTTTCGATCGGCGGGAAGCCGGCCGCCTCCATCTCCATCACATGGCGCAGCATGAATTGGGTGATTGCCACGGTCGGCAGGTCAAGGGCCGCCTTGACCTTGACCCAGCCAAGATTGCTGAGCTCGCCACTGCCGCCCAGCGTACCCCGGGTGTCTTCTTCCCAGGCCATGAAAAACCGCGCGTTGAAACGTTTTGGCCGGTACATCGGGGTGATCGCTTGGCCGATATATTGCAAACGGTCGAGGGCCGGCGCCTCGCCCCGCGCGGCCATCGCCCGATAGGTCGGGTTGCGGGTTTCGCCGACCGCGCCGGGGGCGGTGATCCACAAGCCGGTTTCCTCCAAGGTCTCCCGCACCGCCGCCATCGGATAGCTGCGCGCCAGGTGCGGTTTGGCGGAAATTTTAGCCAAGGTTTCGGCCGGCAAGTCGCTGGCCGCGCCGGCGCGCTTGTCGCCGACATCGACTTTGCCGCCGGGAAAGACATAGACCGAGGCGAAGGTGGCGCGCTTGCCGCGCTGGCCCATCAAGGTTTCGACACCGCCGGCGGCACGGCGTAGCAGGATCAAGCTGGCGGAATCGCGGGGCCGCGGAATGCGTTCGGGGCGGTTTTCCATAAACGCCTGGATTTGCCGCTGCCGTTCCGCGTTGATGGCTTCTTGTTCCATGGTTTCCCCCGCCTCCCGTTACCGATCCGGTTATAGCAAACCGCCCGTGGCTAGCGATAGGTGATGATGCGCCGACGCTGGCGATAGGCGAAGCGTGGGCGCGCGGTATCAACCGGAAAGCCGGCCGCCATCTGCCGCAGCAACGCCCCCAGCATGAAGCGGGTGACGTCAATCAACGGCAGGTCCAAACAGGCCGCCAGGGGCCGCCAGGCGAGATCGGTCAACTCGCCGCTGCCGGCTAATTCGCCGGTCGCGTCGGCCGCGTCGATGGCGAAAAAGCGGGCGTTGAAGCGATGCGGCGCGAAGCGCGGCGTGACCGCTTGGCCGATATAATGCAGCCGATCCAAGCGTGGTGCCTGGCCGGCGGCGGCGAGGGCCCGATAGGTGACATGATCGCCGCCGCCGACCGCGCCCGGCGCGCCGATGATCAGGCCGGTTTCCTCGAAGGTCTCGCGCACCGCCGCCATCGCGAAGGCGCGCGCCCGGCCCGGGTCCGTGGCCACCTTGGCGGCGGCCGCCGGGTGAAGCTCATGGGCCGGGCGGGCACAGCGGTCGGCGGCATCGACTTTGCCGCCCGGAAAGACCCAAAACCCGCCGAACACCGCCGAGGCGCCGCGCCGCCCCATCAAGATCGCCGGGCCGTCCGCCCCTTGGCGAACGACCATCACGCTGGCCGAGTCCTTGGGCCGCACCACCCGGCGGTCGGGCGCCTGGGTCACAGCCGGGGGTCCTGCAGGCCATGCAAGCGTTGGCTGGCCTGGCGCGCGAAACTCAGCGTCACCGCCTTTCGGCGGGCGGCGGCCAATCCCCGCACCGGGGCCGGCCGCAACACCTCGCCGCCATAACCGTCGGCGACAATGATTCCACAGGCTTCCGCCGCCGGCAAAATCTCGCGCGGGAAAGTGGGAGGCACGGCGAAATAGAAGCGGTCACAAAACGCCACATAGTCGGTCCATTTGTCGTCGCCGCGAAAATCGGCCACCGTGACCTTGACCTCAACCAGGTGGATGACGCCCTTGGCATCCAGGGCGACGAGATCGGCGCGGCGCCCGATCTTGAGCGTGAATTCGGTCAGCACGCCACAACCAAGATCGCCAAACAGCCGGCCTACACCGCGGGTAACGGCGCGCGTCTGGTCGGGGACCGCCAAAGTCGCGAGCGGCGTCGAGGTCTCGCCGGCGTCGGCGGCGATCATGCCGGGCGACCCGGGGTGCCGTCGATCTTGGCAACGATCGGCTGGCGATCTGGTTGAGACGACCTGCCCTCGCCGGCCGCGCGCGTGTCGGTCATGTGAACCTCAATCTTTTCCAAGGGACCGCCCGGACAGGCCGCGGGCGGTTGGCTTCGCTCTTGCTCATGCTGCGAATCCGCTTAGGCTTGGTCAAGCGCCAAATGTTGATGGAAAGTGAATAATGCGCTGGGACCCGTCGCAGTATTTGAAATTCGCCGGCCACCGCCTGCGGCCGGCCATTGACCTGATGAACCAGATCCCGGCCGAGGCGCCGGCGGAGATCGTCGACCTTGGCTGCGGGACCGGTAATGTCACCCGGATGCTCGCCCAGCGTTGGCCGCGGGCGGCGATCACCGGGGTCGATAGTTCGGCCGAGATGCTGGGCGACGCGGCGGAAACCCTGCCCGTGGTCAAGTGGCAGGCCGCCGATGTCACGACATGGCGGCCGCTGGCGCCGGTCGAAGTGCTGTATTCCAACGCCGCATTGCATTGGCTTGGCGACCACGGCGAGTTGTTCGCGCATTTGTTCGCCCAGGTGCGACCGGGCGGCTGGCTGGCGGTGCAGATGCCGCGTAATTTCGACGCGCCGTCCCACGCCACCATCAACGAGCTGGCCGACGAGGCGCGGTGGCGCCCGGCCCTGGCCCCGTTGGTGCAACCGTCGCCGACGCACCCGCCGGCGTTTTACTATGACGTGTTGGCCGGCGCGGCCGCCGATCTGAACATCTGGGAGACCGAATACCTGCAGGTCTTGGAGGGCGATGATCCGGTCGCCGAATGGACCAAAGGGACCTGGCTGCGGCCATTTTTGGCCGCCCTCGACCCGGCCGACCGACCCGATTTCGAGGCCGCGTATCGCGCCCGCATGCGTGTCGCCTATCCGCGTCGGCCGGATGGCAAAACGCTGTTTCCATTTCGCCGATTGTTCTTGATCGCGCAACGCGGGTAGGCTCGGCGCAGCGGACAAACCGATGGGGCTTGCGGAGGGTTGATTATGGACGCCTTGGATTTGATTTTAACGCGGCGCTCGGTGCTAGCGCGAAACATGGTCGCGCCGGGCCCCAACGACGACCAACTGGAAGCTATTCTTCGGGCCGGCATTCGGGTGCCCGACCACGGCAAATTGGCGCCCTGGCGAGTGCAGGTCATCGACGCCGCCGGTCAGCGCGCGCTCGCCGATTTATTCGTCGATATCCAACGCCGCGCGCAGCCGGACATGGCCGAGGCGCAATTGCTCGCCGAAGGGCGCCGGCCGCTGCGGGCGCCGGTTTTGCTGGCGGTCACCCAGACCTTGCAGCGCGACCATAAAATTCCGACCATGGAGCAACGCCTGTCGGCCGGCGCGTTTTGTCAAAACCTCTTGGTCGCCGCCCATGCCAGCGGCTTCGTCGCTCAATGGCTGACCGAATGGCCGGCCTATGATGACGAGGTGAAGGCCGCTCTCGGCCATCGGCCAGAGACCGATATTGTTGGTTTTATCTATATCGGGTCGGCCGCCGAACCGCCGCAGGAACGTGCCCGCGCCGACCTCGACAAGGTGGTCAGCCATTGGTCCGGGCCGGCCAGTTAAGGCGACCCGGCGGTCATAGACCGACCATCTCGCGCAGGTCCTGGGGACTGTGACCTTCGGCGCGCAAAGCGGCCAAGGTGACCGCCTGGTCGCGTTTGGCGAAGCGCCGACCGGCGCTGTCGGTGATCAGCCGGTGATGGTGATATTCCGGCACCGGCAGGTCGAGCAGGGCTTGTAGGAGACGATGGACATGGCTGGCGGCGAACAGGTCGCGGCCGCGGGTGACCAGGGTCACGCCCTGGGCGGCGTCATCGACGGTGACCGCCAAGTGATAGCTGGTCGGGCTATCCTTGCGGGCCAGCACCACATCGCCGATCATCTCGGCGCGCACGTTTTGGGATCCCGCGACGCGGTCATGCCAGGTTAGCGGGCCGGTCCGCGCCAAGGCCGCGCGGCAGCGGAGGCGCAGGGCGTAGGGCGCGCCCGCCGCCGCCAGACGGTCGCGCTCATCGGCCGGCAGCGCCGCGTCGGTGTTGAACACCACCTCGCCGGCCGCCGGCGTGCCGTGGGGGGCGGCGAAGATGGCGTTTAAACGCCGCCGCGTCAAATAGCAGCGGTAGATCAACCCCATCGACGTCAACCGCGCCAAGGCGGTGGCGTAATCGGCGTAATGATCAGATTGCCGGCGTACCGGTTCGTCGCCGGGGATGCCGAGCCAGGCCAAATCCTCGTCGATCGCCGCCGCGAAAGCCGGCCGGCAGCGTTGCTGGTCGATATCCTCAAGGCGGACCAGGAAGCGCCCGGCGTTGGTGGCCGCCAGGTCGGCGGCGAACCAGGCCGCATAGGCGTGCCCGAGATGCAGGCGGCCGGTCGGGCTGGGCGCGAAACGGGTGGTCAGCATGGATTGTCAAAAAACCTACAAGATCTAGTTATGAAACTGTCAGCCAACCGAAGCATAACCGGGTGCGGTCAGGTTTCTTGTAGGCGCGCCGCCAAAAACGATCAACATCTTGTGTCGAGGCATGATTTCTGATCCACTAAACATCAGTCAGTCGCCCCGCCAGGCAAGGGGCCCGAAGCAGACAGACAGGCCTGTTGTGAGTGGAACCGCCGAGCCCGCACCGGCATTGGTGCTCAACGCCGATTTTCGGCCGCTAAGTTACTTCCCGCTGTCGCTATGGCCGTGGCAGGACGCGGTTAAGGCGGTATTTTTGAAGCGGGTGACGATTGTTTCGGAATATGACCGCACGGTCAGCTCGCCGAGTTTCGAAATGCGCCTGCCGAGCGTGATCGCGTTGAAAGAATATGTGCCGCAAGCGCGCAAGCCGGCCTTTACCCGTTTCAATGTCTTCCTGCGCGACCGCTTCACCTGTCAATATTGCGGCGACCGGTTTCCGACGCCGGAGCTTACCTTCGATCATGTGATTCCGCGCTCGCGCGGGGGGCGGACCAGTTGGGACAATGTGGTGACCGCCTGTGGCGTATGTAATTTGCGCAAGGGCAATCGCATGCCGGATCGCGCCGGCCTTCATCCGCTCAACGCGCCGTTACAGCCGTCGACCTATCAGTTGCAGGAGAATGGGCGCGGCTTTCCACCTAACTTTTTGCATGAAAGCTGGCGTGACTATCTCTATTGGGACAGCACCCTTGACGAGGACGTTTAGGTCTCGCCGACCGCTTATAAGCGTTCAGACAACCAAATCGCGGTTTTGCAGCCCCGCCGGATAACGCCGCGCAACAGGCCGTAACCTGCTGTCTCGGTGCCGCCCCGGGCGGTCGCCAAGTCGCGGTGATCGGCCTCTTCCTGGCGGAAACGCTCCAAATCGTCGGCCAATTCCCGCTCCGCCGGATCGGCGCGCAGCTCGTTGACTTGCTGGGCGTAATGTTCGTCGATCACTTCCTCGACGGCGATGGTGCAGGCCATCGCCGCTTTCTCGCCCATCAACGCGGTGCCGGCGCCAAGGGCGAAGCCGGCCGCTTGCCACAGCGGGTGAAGGACGGTCGGGCGCACCCGACGATCGACCATCAATTTCTCGAAATGGCGCAAATGGGCGACCTCTTGGGCGCGCATATGTTCAAGGTCGTCGGCCGCCGCGCTATCGCCCAAAACCGCCAATTGGCCGGCGTAAATTTGCTGGGCGCCGAATTCGCCGGCGTGGTCGACGCGGATCATTCGGGCCAGGCGGCGGCGGCGTTCGGCCGGGTCAAGGGGCGGCGTGGGCATCGCTGAGACGGTCCTTTTCGATCAAGCCGGCGGCAACCCATGAGGCCCCACCCAGTACCAAAGATATGGCCAAGTTATACGCCGCCATCGAGAGCCCGAACAGGGACCAGGGCACTTCGTC
>NZLB01000042.1 GCA_002694075.1 Nisaea sp. | reverse complement strand
GCCATGTAATTATAGACACCCAGCATGTAACTGCGCAGGCCTTGATCGAACTCGGCCCCCCGCGCGGTCGCGCCGGCCATATAGCTGCGTTCAAGATCCATCGTTGAAGTCCTCTCGTTAGCGGAATATCGCAACACCCGGAAAATAATCGCTTGCCCACGCCTTTTCAAGCGCCGCCGCGGTTACGGCAACCTATTCGGCGGCGTCGGCGGGGCGACGGTTTGCCGCGCCGCGGCGTTGGCGTTCGCTGGCCGACTTCAATTGGCCACAGGCGGCCAGGATGTCGCGGCCGCGCGGCTTGCGCACCGGCGAGGCGTATCCGGCGCGCATGACCACCCGGGCGAAAGCCTCGATCGTGGCCGCGTCGGAGGTTTCGTAAAGCGAGCCGGGCCAGGGGTTGAACGGGATCAAATTGACCTTGGCCGGGATGCCGGCGATCAATTTGACCAAAGCCTCGGCGTCGGCTTGGCTATCGTTAACGCCCTTCAGCATGACATATTCGAAGGTGATCCGACGCGCGTTGGTGGCGCGCGGATAGGCGCGGCAGGCGGCGAGCACCTCGGCGATCGGGTATTTGCGGTTGATCGGCACCAATTCGTCGCGAAGCGCGTCGGTCACGGCATGCAAAGAGACCGCCAAATTGACCGCCAGTTCCTCGCCGCAGGCTTGCATCTGCGGGATGATGCCGGTGGTCGACAAGGTGATCCGGCGGCGCGACAGGGCGATACCGGCCTCGTCCATGATGATTTTCAGGGCGGTGCGCACATTATCGTAGTTATACAGCGGCTCGCCCATGCCCATCATCACAATCGAAGTGACATAGCGGTTGTCTCGGCCGCTTGGCCAATCAGCCAAATCGTCGAATACCGCCATCAATTGACCGACGATCTCGCCGGCAGTCAGATTGCGCACCAGGCGTTGGGTGCCGGTATGGCAAAACCGGCAGTTCAAGGTGCAGCCGACTTGCGAGGAAATACACAGGGTGCCGCGATCGTCCTCGGGGATGAAAACGGTCTCGATCTCATGGCCGTCGGCCAGGCGAAACAGCCATTTGATGGTGCCGTCTTGACTTTCCTGGCGGCTTGAAACGGCCAATCGGCCGATGGTGTAATAGCCGCTCAGATTGGCGCGCACCGGCTTGGCCAGCGTGGTCATGGCGGAAAAATCGGTGACGCCCTTGTGATAGATCCAATGCCAGAGCTGATCGGCGCGAAAACGCGGCAATTGCATGCGCGCCATTTCGGTCACCAATTCGGCCCGGCTGAGACCGATCAGGTCGACCTTGCGCGGCGCCAAATCAGCCGCCGTCCCAGCGTCGGGCGCGACGGAGGCCGGTAAAACGGGGGTCGGTGGAACGGGGGCGGAGATGCTGGTCATGGCTTAGCCGGCGCAGGCTTTGTCGATCATGCGCATCCCGGCGGTGAAGCCCTTCAGCGAGTAAATGTCACGGGTTTTGGTGCCCCGGCTGGAGCGGCCGCGGACTTCCATTTTCATGCCGCGCTTCATGGCCTGCACCAATTTGGCGTCGGCCTTGCCATTTTCGGTCCAGGCGCGGTCGTCCTGGGTGAACATTTTGAACTTGCGACCGCTGATGCGCACCTCGACCTCGCTGTCGGTGGCGAAGGTGTAGCCGGCGACGACGCTGACCACGCCGCGGGATTTGGCCGCCCGGCTATGGGTCACCAGGACATAGATGTCGCCGCGCCGGGTGTATTTGCCTTCCGAGCGCACCGGCGCGCTGGCCAGGTAACAGACCCGGCCGCCCTTTTCATTGAATTTATAGGCCAGCCATTTGCCGCTGGTGCCCACATGTTTCACCGCCTCGGCCACGGCCGGCGGGCCGCCGCTAATCGTCCAGCCCATCAAAACAACCAAAAGAAAAATGAAACGCCGCATGTTTGCTCATCTCTTCGCCGGCCCGTGGAGGGGCGTCGTGCGCGTGCTGTTCGATTCTCGGCGATGGATGCCACGACCCTTCGCGCATTGCAACGAAAACGGTTGCCGGCGACCGAAACGGGGCCTGGGGCGACCGCTCTAAGACGGCGAACCGAACATCCGCTTGCGTTTCTTGCGGACCCACAAGGGCTCACCGAAAGAGGGGGTCGGCACCGGCTCGGTGGGCCCGCCGGGGCGGTGGGCGCGGGGCGCGAAACGGCCCATGGAAAGGGTCCGGTCGTACATCACCAAGGCGCCGCATAGCGCCAGGTTGAGCGAAAATCGGGTGGGGATTTTAACCACGTGATCGCACAGGTCGATCATGTCCGGGGTCAGCCCGACCCGCTCCGATCCGAGCACATAGGCGGCCGCCCGGGGGTGATGAAAACTAGGCAACTCGATGGCCTCGTCGGTCAATTCGACGCCGACCAGTTGGCAGCCCTCGGGCAAGCGGAAATCGGTCACGTCGGTGAACCGGTAATAGGGCATGTTGGCGGCCGCCTCCGAAGTGTCGGCGCGGTTCAGGTCGGCGGTGCGATAGGTCTCGGCGACGGTGAACACGAAATTGGCGCCAAAGGCATGGGCGCTACGCATCAGCGCGCCCACGTTCATCGCTTTGCTGACGCCTTCGACGCCGATTCCGAAATAGCCCCTCATGGTTCACGACCTTGCACAAGCCCCGGGGAGAAGGCAAGTTATCGTGGTAATTTGCGAGGGCATGGTGATGGCTGAACAGGAGAGCGCCACCCAGCGCGTGGTGATGGCCGATGACCCGGCGACGCCGATCGCCGTCGAGGTGACGCGCGGCGGCATGGTCGAGAGCGTGCATCGGGTCGCCGCCGCGGTGGTTGATCGCCATGGCGGCGCGCGGCTGACCTGGGGTGACGGGACCCGGCCGATTTTCCCGCGCTCGGCGATCAAACCGCTGCAGGCGTTGACGGTGATCGAAAGCGGCGCCGCCGACGCCTTCGACCTGAGCGCCGATGAAATCGCGCTTAGTTGCGCCTCGCACCGCGGCGAGCCGATGCATGTGACGCGGGTGGCGGCGTGGCTGGAGCGCCTCGGCCTGACCCTCGAGGCGTTGGAATGCGGGCCGCAAATGCCGGGCCACGCGGCCAGCGCGCGCGCGCTGATCAAGGCCGGCGAAGCGCCGACGCCGGCGCATAACAATTGCTCCGGCAAACATGCCGGCATGCTGACCACGGCGTGCCATTTAAACGAGCCGGTCGCCGGTTACAGCGCCGCCGACCACCCGGTGCAGACCCGCTTGATCGCGTTGATCGGCGCCCTTGGCGGCGTCGACCTCAGCTACACCGCGCGCGGCATCGACGGCTGCGGCATTCCGGTTTTCGGCATGCCCCTGGCGGCGGTCGCTCGCGCGATGGCCAATTTGGCCGATCCGGCGGATTTGAGCGCGCCCCTGCAAGCCGCCGCCAAACGCATCGTGGCGGCCTGCGCGGCCCATCCGTTGATGCTGGCGGGCACCGACACGTTCAACAGCACGGTGCTCGCCGAAACCGGCCCGCGGGCCCTGATTAAAGGCGGCGCAGAGGGGGTTTACACCGCCGCCCTGCCCGAACTCGGCCTGGGTGTGTGCGTCAAGGCCGACGACGGCGCCGGCCGCGCCGCTTCGGTGGCGATGGGCGCGATTCTTCANCATCTNGGTGTTTTGGACGCCGCCGCCGCGGATCGTTTGGCGGCTTATTTAAATCCACAGTTGACCAATTGGGCCGGCCGTTTNATCGGCCAGATCCGGCCNCGAGGCGACCTGGCCTTTTGACANATAAGCGGGCGGCCCCAGCGCCGCGGGGAAAACGGGAGAACTGCCATGCGCGCCATGTTGTGCCACGAAACCGGTTCGATTGACGGTCTGGTTCCGGGCGAAGTGCCGGATCCGGTGCCCGGCCCCGGTCAAATCGCCGTCGATGTGCACGCCGCCGGCCTGAATTTCGGTGACGCTTTGATGGTCGAAGGCAGTTATCAGGAAAAACCCGCGCTGCCCTTCGCGCCCGGCATGGAAGTGGCCGGCGTGGTCCGTGCGCTGGGTCCCGGGGTCGACCATTTCGCGGTTGGNGACCGGGTGTTGGCGATGCCCGGCCATGGCGGTTANGCCGAAATCGCGGTCGCCGAGGCCAGCGCCGCGGCGCGTATTCCCGACGCCATGCCGTTTGANACGGCGGCCGGCTTCGCNGTTACCTATTGCACCGCNCATGGCGCCTTGGTCTGGCGCGGGCGTTTGCGAANCGGCGAGTTGTTGATGGTNCACGCCGCCGCCGGTGGGGTCGGTCTGGCCACCGTNGAGGTTGGCAAAGCGCTCGGCGCCGAGGTTATCGCGACCGCCGGCGGCCCGGAAAAACTGGCGATCGCCGCGGACCATGGCGCCGATCATCTGATCGACTACACGGCCGAGGATATTCGCGCGCGGGTCAAAGACATCGCCGAGGCGCGCGNGCAACGTGGCGCNGACGTCATTTTCGATCCGGTCGGCGGCGATGTGTTCGATGTTTCCCTCAGGTCGATCAATTTCGAGGGCCGGATCGTCGTTATCGGTTTCGCCGGCGGGCGGGTGCCGCAGGCNCCGGCCAACATTGTGCTGGTTAAAAACATCGATATCGTCGGCTTCGTGTGGGGCGCCTATCGCCGCCAATTTCCCGACCGCTTCCAGCAGCAATTGGACGAATTGTTCGCGATGTACGGCGCCGGTCAGCTGCGTCCGCACGTCAGCCATGTTNTGCCGCTCGATCAAGCGGCGGCGGCGCTGCATATCCTGACCGGCCGTAAATCCACCGGCAAAGTGGTGCTGAAAGTTCGCGACTAGACGCCGGGTTTAAAAATCGGTGCAGCGGCCGTTGCGTTCCCAATCGCCGAAACGGGTTGGCTCGGGGCCNTCGCTGCCGCCGATTTCAACGGCCTCGCCATTGGCGTCGAATTGACGTGGCGGTTCGGCCGGCGCCGCGAAGCGCGGGTCGAGATTGGCGGGTACCGTCGCNGGNGCGCCTTTCTTGGCGCGCGGGGCGAAGCTGGCGACCACGCTGGGGCGCGCGCCTTTGCCGCTGTTAGCTGAGCTGCTCATAGGTCGGTTTCCCTCTCCCGATGGCTGGCCAGGCAGCCGTAATTAATGCTNATNTCGCCGCTGATTTCAAAGCTATTGGTCAGCGGCCGAAAGCGCAGCCCGGCGAGATCGCGGATCACCAGACCATGGCCGCCGAGGGCGCTTCGCAATTCGTCGGGCCGCACGAACTTGCGCCAATCGTGGGTGCCGACCGGTGCCCAGCGCAAAACATANTCGGCCGCCAATTTGGCGCCAAGCAAGGCGCGNGTGGTGCGGTTGATGGTGGTCGCCAAAAACGCCCCCTCCGGCTTCAACAAGCTGGNGACGGCGGCGCAAAAGGCGTGCAGGCTGGCGACATGCTCCAGCACTTCGGAGGCGACCACCACGTCAAAGCGCGCGCCCTCGGCGGCCAGGGCCTCGGCGGTCATGCAGCGGTAGTCGATGGTCAGGTCATGGAGGGCGGCATGGGCGCGGGCGGCGTCGACCGCGCCGNCGGCGGCGTCGATNGCGGTAACCGCCGCGCCCAANCGATGCAAAGGCTCGGCGATCAAGCCGCCGCCGCAGCCGATGTCCAGGACGCGCAGCCCGGCGAGCGGCCGCGCGCCATCGCGCGGCAAGCCGAAGTGGCGCGTCAACCGGCTGCGAAAATAGTCCATCCGTACAGGTGTAAACCGGTGCAGGGGCGCGAACGGGCCCTTGGGGTCCCACCATTCGGTGGACAACGCGTCGAATTGCGCGACTTCGGCCGGGTCGACGGTCATGGACGGCATCTGCGACGAACTCCTGGGAAGCGCCAAACAAGCGGCGCGATCATCGCTCATATTGGCTGGCCCTGGCAAATAACAAGCCACCGGCGATCGCCCACCCTTGCGGTCCCCGGCGGCAGTCGATAAGAAAGCCCGTCGGCGGCCGTGGCCGCCGCCACCCGGGTCACACCACAGGCTTCGCATATGGCGCGCATCGTTCAGAAATTCGGCGGCACCTCGGTGGCCGATATCGCCCGCATCCGCCATGTGGCGGGGGTTGTGAAGCGCGCTGTCGACGCCGGCGACGAGGTCGCCGTGGTGGTCTCGGCGATGGCCGGACAGACTAACCAATTAGCCGCCTGGGCGCGCGAAATCAGCCCGCTGTTCGACGCGCGCGAATATGACACCGTGGTCGCCTCCGGCGAACAAGTGACCGCCGGCCTCTTGGCCATCGCGCTTCAGGATCTGGGGGTCAACGCCCGCTCCTGGCTGGCTTGGCAACTGCCGTTTCGGACCGATGAAATGCATTCACGGGCGCGCATCGAAGGGATTGAGACCGCCGCCATCGAAGCGCGCTTCGCGGATGGCCAGGTCGCCGTCGTGCCGGGGTTTCAGGGCGTCGGCCCGGATCACCGGGTGACTACGCTGGGGCGCGGCGGCTCGGATACCTCGGCGGTCGCGCTGGCCGCCGCCTTGCGCGCCGATCGGTGTGATATTTTCACCGATGTCGATGGGGTGTACACCACCGATCCGCGGATTGTCCCGCGGGCGCGCAAACTGGCGCGGGTGTCGTTCGAGGAAATGCTGGAAATGGCGTCGCAGGGCGCGAAAGTTTTACAAACCCGGTCGGTGGCCTTGGCCATGCGCCACCGGGTCCGCCTTCAAGTTTTGTCAAGTTTCGAAGATCGCCCCGGGACGCTGGTTGTCGATGAGGATGAAATCGTGGAACAGCACGTTGTAAGCGGGGTCGCCTATAGCCCCGATGAAGCAAAAATCACCTTGGTAAGCGTGCCGGATCGCCCAGGTATCGCGGCCCTGATCGTCGGGTCCTTGGCCGATGCTGCGATCAATGTCGACATGATCGTGCAGAATGTTTCCGAGGACGGCACCACCACCGATATGACCTTCACCGTTGGGCGCAGCGAGTTGGAGCGCGCCGTCGACGTGTTGACCGGCGTACGCGACGAGTTGGCTTTCCGCGAGCTGCGCTCGGATGCCAATGTCGCCAAGGTCTCGGTGGTTGGCCTCGGCATGCGCAGTCAACATGGCGTGGCCAAAACCATGTTCCGCGCCTTGGCCGATCGCGGCATCAATATTCAAGTGATCTCGACCTCGGAAATCAAAATCAGCGTCTTGATTGACAGCGAATACACTGAGCTGGCGGTGCGCGCCCTGCATACCGCTTTTGGCTTGGATACGGAGGATGATGGCGAAAACAAGGGGTCCTCTGAGACATAAAAAATCTAATTAATTGAGTTGGTTATAGAGCATTCATTAAGTTTTCTGGTGAGAATAGCGTATACCGATTTGAGCTATATCAAAGAAAATGGTACAACAGTTATGGTAGTTGGTGCGGCCCCGTCCCGGTGGGCCAGAGGTAAGGGGCTAGCGAATGGCACGGAAAAGGGCCGGTCTCGCGACGAAAATCCACTCTATCGACGAGGTCGCGGCGGCGCCGAAGACCGACGGCAGCACTGTCTCTGACCCCGAAGGTCTAGGCGCTGATCTTCAGCGGGCGCGTTTGGCGCGTGGTCTTTCGCTCGCCGATGTCTCGGCCAATTTGCGATTGCGCGCCGCCTATCTTCAGGCGATTGAAAATGACCGCCGCGAGGCTTTGCCCGGACCGGTTTACGCCAACGGCTATGTGCGCAGTTACGCCGCCTATCTTGGCATGGATCCCGATGCCGCGGTGCGCCGTTTCAAGAAAGAAGCCGGGGACCCGCGCGCGCGGCCGGAATTGGTGTTTCCCTCGCCGGCGCCCGAAGGGCGGGTGCCGGGTGGCGCGGCCCTATTGGTTGGTTTGGTGTTGCTGGTGACGGTTTATGGCGGATGGTATTACCTCACCAGTAAAGATTATTTGCTGAGCGATTTGGTGCCCGACGTGCCGGCGCGCCTGGTCTATTTGATGGAACCGGCCGCTGAAACGCGGCCGGTGGCGCCGCGACAGGCCGCGCAACAGACCGCGCAACCTGCTGCCGACAATCCGCGTGCGCCGAGTGTCGCCGCGAACCCCGCCCTGACGCCGCCACAGGCCGCGCCGATTCCGGCGGCGCCGTCATTGCCGGCGGCGCCCGTCGCCCCGCCGGTGCGCACCGACGCGTCGGTCGCGTCCGTCGAAATGTCCGCCCCAGTT
>NZLB01000041.1 GCA_002694075.1 Nisaea sp. | reverse complement strand
AGCGCGCGCACGGGTAACCAAGTGGCGAACACCACCAGGGCCAGGGCGATCCACCCGCGCCCACCGGTCATGTTTTCAATCCATTGCGGGGTATAGGCGAGAGATAGATAAGCGCCACTCAATCCGGCGCAGAGGCCGCCGAATAAAATGCAGCCATAGCGTACGCCAATCACCGAATAGCCAAGCGCGTGCGCCGAATGATGATTGTCGCCAACGGCGCGGATGATCAGGCCGAGGCGGCTATGGTTGAGGGTATAGGCGACGCCGGCGACGGCCAGAAAACTGCCGTAGACCAGAATGTCCTGACCGAACAGGGTGGGGCCGATGACCGGCAGGTCGCTGACACCGGGGATCGACAGCGCCGCCAGTTTGACGCCCGGCAGGCCGGTGAAATCCTCGCCGATCAGCCCCGACAGGCCCAGGCCAAGCAAGGTCAGGGCGAGACCGGTGGCGACTTGATTGGTGATCAGGCTTTGCGTCAACACCGCGAACAATAAGGCCATGGCCAGACCCGCGACCGCCCCGGCGGCGACTCCGACCAGCGCCAAACCCGTCACCTGGGCACCGGCGAAGGCGCAAACCGCCCCGACCACCATCATCCCCTCGACACCCAGATTGAGCACGCCGGACCGTTCCACCACCAGTTCGCCAATGGCCGCCAGTAACAGCGGCGTGGCGGCGGTGATGATGGTCAAGATGATGGCCTCCAGCGCGCCCATGGCCTAGCCCCGCGCCGCCGCCGCGCGCCAGCGCAAGCGGTAGAGGATCAAGGTGTCGCAGGCGAGAATGAAGAACAGCAATATGCCCTGAAACACTTGGGTGGTCTTGTCGGAGACGCCGAGGTCGATTTGCGCGCCTTCGCCGCCAAGATAGCTGAGCCCCAGGACCACCCCAGCGAGCACCACTCCCAACGGGTTAAGCCGGCCGAGAAAGGCCACGATAATGGCGGTGAAGCCGTAGCCTGGCGAGACCACCGGCTGCAAATGGCCGCTTGGTCCGGCGACCTCGCACAGACCGGCGACGCCGGCCAGGGCGCCGGAAAGTAAGAAACAAAACCACACCGTGCGATTTGCCGAAAAGCCGGCGAACCCGCCGGCGCGCGGCGCGGCGCCAATGACTTTGATCTCGAAGCCCTTGAGGGTGCGATCCATCACCACCGACAGAACCATCGCCGCCACGAGCGCGAAAACAATGCCAAGGTGGAGACGGCCATCGCCCAGATGCGGCAACACCTGCCAGCCCTCGAAGGCCGCCGATTGTGGAAAGTTGAAACCGTTGGGGTCGCGCCAAGGGCCGCGCACCAGCCAGTCCAAAAGCAATTGGGCGACATAGACCAACATCAAACTGGTCAAAATCTCGTTGGCGCCGAAACGCGTTTTCAGAAGCGCTGGAATAGCGCCGTAAAGGGCGCCGCCGGCAATCGCCAAGACGATCATGACGGCCAAAACCGGTGGGCTTTGGAAAGTCGGCAGCAGAATCGGCACCGCCGCGCCGGCCAGCGCGCCGGCCGTCAACTGGCCCTCGGCGCCGATATTCCACACCTTGGCTTTGAAACACACCGCCAAGCCAACCCCGATCAGGATCAAGGGCGACGATTTGACCGCCAATTCCTCAAGCGACCAGGACGTGGTCAGGGGATCGATGAAATAAACGTAAAGGGCGCGGCCGGGATGAATGCCTTGGGCCGCGAAAATGACCGCGCCGACGATGGCGGTTAGGGTAACCGCCAGCAGCGGCGAGAGCACGGCCATCCATTGCGACCGTTCGGGGCGCCGCTCCAGGGTCAGGATCATGACGCCGCCTGGGCCGGAAGGCCGGCCATGAGCAGGCCAATATCCCGGCGTGAGATGTCGGTCACCGGCCGCGCCGGCGCGAGTCGCCCGCGGGCGATCACCGCCACCCGGTCGGCGACGGCGAAAATCTCATCCAAATCTTGGCTGATCATCAACACCGCCGCGCCGTCGGCGGCCAAAGCGATGAGGGCCTGGCGAATCACCGCCGCCGCGCCGGCGTCGACGCCCCAGGTTGGCTGGTTGACGATCAGCAGGCGCGGCGCCCGGTCGAGCTCGCGGCCAATCACGAATTTTTGTAGATTGCCGCCGGACAGCGCCCGGGCCTCGGGGTCGGGCCGCGACTTGCGTACGTCAAACGCCGCCGCCACCCGCCGCGCCAGTGCCGCCGCCGCCCGGCTGTTGACGAAGCCGCCGCGGGCCAGGTCGCGGTCGGAGGCGTGGCGGGTCAAAATCACGTTCTCGGAGAGCGGTAAATCCGGCACCGCGCCATGGCCCAGGCGTTCCTCCGGGACAAAGGCGGCGCCAAGGGCGCGCCGCCGCGACACCGGCCAGTCGCCACAGACCTGACCGTCGATGGTGACGGCGCCGGGCGTCGAAAGACATTCACCGGACAGGGTATTAAACAATTCGGATTGGCCGTTGCCGGCGATCCCGGCGATCGCGACGATCTCGCCGGCTTTGACCGTGAGATCGATATGCTGCAACGCAACACCGAATGGGCCATCGGCCGGCACCGACAGATCGCGCACCGCCAGCACCGCCAGCCCGTCGGTGGCGGTCGATGACATCGACTTATCCTGCGCCAGGATCGACGTGCCGACCATCAGCTCGGCGAGGGAATCGGCGGTTTCGGCCGCCGGGTCGAGATCGGCGACGACCCGTCCATGGCGCAGAATGGTGGCGTGGTGGCACAGCGCCCGCACCTCGGCCAGGCGATGGGAGATGTAGAGAATGGCGCAGCCCTCGGCGGCTAAGCGGCGCAGGGTGTCGAACAACTGATCGGCTTCCTGCGGGGTCAGAACGGCGGTCGGCTCATCCATGATCAGAACCGCCGGTTCCTGAAGTAAGCAGCGGATGATTTCCACCCGCTGGCGTTCGCCGACCGACAGATCGGCGACCACCTGGTTGGCTGTCAGGGGCAGGCCATAGTCTTGCGAAAGAGCTTCAATCCGCGCCGACAGGTCGGCCAGCGAGGGGCCGGGGGGCAGGGCCAAGGCGATGTTTTCCGAGACCGTCAGCGCTTCGAAAAGCGAGAAGTGTTGAAACACCATGGCGATGCCGAGGGCGCGCGCTTGGGCCGGGTTGTCGACACGCAACGGCGCGCCGCGCCACAGGATCTCGCCCGCCGTTGGCTGCAGGCTGCCGTAGAACATTTTCACCAAGGTCGATTTGCCAGCGCCGTTTTCGCCCAGAAGGGCGTGGATCTCCCCTGCGTGGAGTGTGAGGGACACCGCGTCGACGGCGGTGAAATCGCCGAATCTCTTGCTGACCTGGTGGGCCGCCAGCAGGGCTGTGCTCATCGCCGGCTCCCCCTCGGCACGCGTTAGTCACAGGGCGACGTGACTGCAGTCACCCTGGTGTAACTCATCGCCAGGGGCAAACGCAATTAGTCCGTGCCCGCGCACGGCGGCAAAAAAATGCCGGGAACCGAAGTTCCCGGCAAGTTGAACAGGGAGGCTTCACGTCTAGGAGACGTGGGGTCCTGGGAAGGGACCCAGGCGGATAACCGCCAGAATGCTGCGATGCAGCATTCAATAATCCGAAGATAGGAGGCAAAAGCGCGCAATTCCATAATGAATTAAGCATGACAGCCATGCAAAATTTGCATGACTGGCCGCGAAAAGCCCGTGAGGGTCGTCAAAGAGCCGCGCGAACCACCTCGTCGATCAGAAAATCCCGCAGCACCGTGACCTTCTTCGATTTGCGCAATTCCTCTGGATAGACGAAATAGGTCTGCACCGGCGGGCCTTCAATGTTTTCCAAGATGCGTACGACGTTGAAATCGTCGCGGGCATAAAAATCGGGCAAGGCGGCGATGCCGATGCCGCTTTCGACAGCGCGATAAATGCCGTAGTAATTGTTGATGTTGAAGGTCGCGCTGGCCGGCCGCTCGAGGCCGGCGACCAGTTCCAGCAACCAATTGGCGTTGGGAAAGGGCTGAGTCGCGCCATCACCGTAAACGATTAATCGATGTTCTGCTAAATCGGTTAATTCACGGGGCATGCCATGGCGCTTCAAATAGGCGGCGGCGGCGTACAGGTGAAATCCGATGGTGCGCAGCGGGCGTTGTATCAAATCGGGCTGGCGCGGTGGGCTCATGCGGATGGCGACGTCGGCCTCGCGCATGGATAAATCCAATTCATCGTCGCTGACCAGCAAGCTCAAGGTGATGTCGGGATAGCGTTCTAAAAACGTCCCCAGCCGAGGCGCCAACCAGGTCGCGCCAAAGGCGATGGTGGTGGTCACTCGCAAATGGCCGGTCGCGCGTTCGCGCCCTTCGGTGATCAACGATTCGGTGGTCGCCAGCTTCGCGAACACATCCTGCACCGTGCGGTACAAAATATCGCCTTGCTCGGTCAGGATCAGGCCGCGGGCGTGGCGATGGAACAGCGGCACCGTCAGGCTTTCCTCAAGCTGGCTAATTTGTCGACTGACCGAGGATTGGCTGAGGTTCAGGGTTTCACCGGCATGGGTGAAGCTGCCAGCTTGCGCGACGGCGTGGAAAATCCGCAGGCGATCCCAGTCCATCGCCGATCACGCCCACCGGCGGCGAGACCGCCGCATCATTCGGCGGCGTCGGCGAGGGCGCCATCGGCGGTGGCGGCCAAAAACTTCTCCGCGTCGAGCGCCGCCATGCAGCCCATACCGGCGGCGGTGACCGCTTGCCGGTAGACCTTGTCGACACAGTCACCGGCGGCGAAAATGCCGGGAACATCGGTGGTCGTGCCGCCGGCGGCGGTGATCAAATACCCCTCGTCATCCATCGCCACGGCGCCTTTGAAAACGCCGGTGGCCGGATCATGGCCGATGGCGACGAACACGCCCTCGACCGCCAGGTCCTCGACCGTGTCGTCATCGGTCGCCCGCAGGCGCACCCCGGTAACACCGTCCATTGGCCCAGCGCCGCCCAGGATCTCGTCCACCGTCCGGTTCCATGCGACCGTCACCTTGGGATGGCGCAACAAACGCTCTTGCAGGATTTTTTCGGCGCGCAAGCTGTCGCGGCGATGCACCAGGGTCACACGCTCGCAAATATTGGCGAGGTAGAGGGCCTCTTCGACCGCGGTGTTGCCGCCGCCGATCACCGCGACCTCTTTGCCGCGGTAGAAAAACCCGTCACAGGTCGCGCAGGCGGAAACGCCGCGGCCATTGAAAGTGGTCTCGCTCTCCAGCCCAAGCCAACGCGCCTGGGCGCCGGTGGCGATGATCACGGTGTCGGCGACATAAGTGTCGCCGCCGTCGCCGGTGAGCTGAAACGGGCGCGCCGAGAAATCGACGGCGGCGATCAGGTCTTGGCGAAAATCGGTGCCGACTTTTTCGGCCTGGGCTTGCATTTGCTCCATCAGCCAAGGCCCCTGTACAACATCGGCGAAGCCCGGATAGTTCTCCACATCGGTGGTGATGGTCAGCTGCCCGCCCGGCTGCATGCCGGCCACCAGGGTCGGCGCCAATCCGGCGCGCGCGGCGTAAATGGCGGCGGTTAATCCGGCCGCGCCCGAGCCGATGATAAGCACTTGCGTCCGGTGTTCGGGCATCTCGCTTCCTTTCCTCGCGTGAAGGCCTTAAGTCTAATCCGCTGGCCAGGGGGCGGCAAGCCGACTGACCCTTCGGGCGGCGTCTTTAACCGGCGTCGGCGGGCGACCGGGCGCCAGACAAGTGGCCGCGGATCAAATCGGCGACTCGGTTGGCCTCGCGTAAGGGCTTGTATTCCCAATACTCCAGGGTGCCGTCGAACGGCCGGGCCAGGCCGGCGGCCATGACCTGGTCATGGAAATGTTTCAAGCGGCCACGCTCGGGGTGAAGGGCGGCGATGTAGACCGGCCGCCCGGTGGCGCAGGCTTCGGAGACCATGTTCACCGAATCGCTGGTCACGATGATCGCCGTCGCCGCCGCCAGATAGGCGAAATAGGGATTGGCGCCGGTGCCGTCCCAGATCGTGTGCGGCACGTCGGACAAGCACTCGCGCAAAGCCTCGATGGCGCGGGGCGGGCTGCGCCGCGAGATCGTCACCATTAAGCTCACCTCATGGGTGGCGGCGAAATCGGCGAGGGTGTTGGCGAAGCCGGCGATATCGTTTTCGGTCACCTGATAGCGGCGGTTGCTGCCGCCGATGGCGACCGCTACCCGCGGGCCCGGCAGACGGGCGATCTCGCCGGCGAAACCGGCCGCCGCCTCGGTCAGAAGGTCGTCGTCAATACCATTCAAGCTGCCGGTGGTGGTGATCACGTTGGCGCCGCGGGTGCGGTCGTGGGCGGGCACCACCAACAGGTCGAAATATCGATTGCCCGATTTCGGGTCCTGGATCTGAATCACCGGCACGCCGCCCCGCTTTTTCAGCCATAACGCGGCACCGGCGTTGCGCCGCCCACAGGCCAAGGCCACCGCCGGCCAGGGCGGCACCAGGTCATCGCCGCCGGCGTGCGGGCCAAACCATCCGCTCAGGCCCAGGGCGGGCCAAGCGCGCAGCAAGGGATGGGGGCGGTAACGCTTGACCGTGATCGCCAAATTGAGCGCCGCCGCCAAGGCCCGCGCCTGCACCTCCATGCCGTGGGTGCCGTCCGACAAGATCCAAGCTGCGGGCCGTGCGCTCATCGCCGCAAGCTCGCATGGCTTGTTCCGAAAAACAATCTTTCGGGTGGCACGATGTCGCTATCCCGTGCATAAATGTAAGAAAGTTACCGAAATGCGAAAGATTGTGTTAAATTTCAGCCAGTATCTTACTTTTCCCGCCCGTGAGGCCCGCCATGCGCCGCGTTAAACTGGACCGGATCGACCTTCAAATTCTTAGCGATTTGCAAGCCGACGGTCGCATGACCAACGTCGAATTGGCGCGCCGCGCCGGGATTTCGGCGCCGCCCTGTCTACGGCGGGTGCGGGCTTTGGAAGAAGCCGGCTATATCCGCGGTTATCATGCCGATATCGCGCCCGAGGCGCTCGGTTACACGGTTACCATCTTCGCCCAGGTCGGCCTGACCAGCCAGGCGGAAAGTGACTTAGTCGCCTTCGAGACCCTAGTGTCGGGCTGGCCGGAAGTGCGCGAATGCCACATGTTGATGGGCGAGACCGATTTTCTGCTCAAGATCGTCGCCCCCGATTGGGATAATTTTCAGCGGTTTTTGACCAGCAAGCTGACGCCGGCGCAGAACGTCTCCAATGTTAAAACCGCGCTGGCCATTCGCACCAAAAAGGACCTGCCGGGGGTGCCGATCGACCCGGTCGACGACGCCGCCATCGCGGTGGCGGACGAGGGCGCGTAACCAGCCGGCAAAAGGGGGGATCACGATGGCGGTGAGTATCGAAAAGAACGACGCGGTTTGGACGATTATCCTCCATCGGCCGGAGGTGCGAAATGCGGTCGATCAGCCGACGCGCGTCGCATTGCAAACGGCGTTCGAGGATTTTGAGGCCGATGACGCCGCGCGTGTCGCGGTGTTTTGGGGCAAGGGTGGCCATTTTTGCGCCGGCGCCGACCTCAAAGCGATGAGCGACCCGACCCGGCGCAAGATCATCGACGCCGGCGGCGGCGGCCTTGGGCCGATGGGGCCGACCCGCACCCGCCTGAGTAAACCGGTGGTCGCCGCGGTCGCCGGCTACGCGGTGGCTGGGGGCTTGGAACTGGCGCTTTGGTGCGATCTCCGGGTGATGGAGGAAAGCGCCACTTTTGGGGTGTTTTGCCGGCGCTGGGGCGTGCCGTTGATCGATGGCGGCACGGTGCGCCTACCGCGCTTGATTGGCCATGGTCGGGCGATGGACATGATTCTGACCGGCCGGCCGGTCGGCGCCGCCGAAGCGCTGGAGATCGGTCTCGCCAACCGAGTGGTCGCGGACGGAACCGCGCGCCTCGCGGCCGAGGCGTTGGCCGCCGATATCGCGCGCTTTCCCCAAGAATGCATGCGCGCCGACCGGGCCTCGGCTTTGAACCAATGGTCGCTGCCGTTGGACGAGGCTTTGCAGCGCGAGGGGCGGGCGGCCTATCCGATCCTTGAACGCGAGTCGTTCGCCGGCGCCGCCCGGTTTGCCGCCGGACGCGGGCGCGGTGGGCGTTTCGACGATCACGACGGCGACGGCGATTAATCGAGGGCGCCCCGATCATGCGCTTGGTGGCGTGGAATTGCGCCATGGCCCTGCATCGCAAGCTGCCGGCCCTGCTGGCCCTGGCGCCCGACCTGGCGGTGATCAGCGAATGCGCCCATCCCGACATTATCGCCGCTCGCTTGGCCGGACCGCCGCCCTGGCGCCAGGCGATTTGGGTTGGCGGCAATCGCCAAAAGGGGCTCGGCGTTTTCGCTTTTGGCGACACCTCCATCGACATGTCGCGCCGCCGCCACGATCCGGCATTGCGTTTCATAGCGCCGGTGGCGGTGAGCGGACCGCTGCCGTTCCATCTGCTGGCGGTCTGGGCGCAAAACGCCAATGACGGGATTCGCCGCAAGGACCAGCCCGGGCCGGTCAGCCACGCCCTGCGCCGTTACCGGCGTTTCATGGCGGCGGCCCCCTGTCTTTTGGCCGGCGATTTCAACAACAATGTCATCTGGGACCGACCGGGCTGGCCGATGAATCACGCCGCCCATGTGGCGACCCTGGCGCGGCGCGGGCTGGTCAGTCTTTATCATGCCCGAAGCGGCGAGGCGGATGGCCGTGAAACCACGCCGACGCATTATTGGCGCGACCGTCGGATCGATGGGCCGACCTATCACATCGATTACATCTTCATGCCGGTGGCCTGGTTGCCAAGGGTGCGCGGCTTTGAGATCGGCGGTTTTCACGATTGGTGTGGCAATGGATTGAGCGATCACATGCCGCTGACCTTGGACCTGGCGCCCTAGCCCCGGGCGATAAAGCCGTCGATATGGGCGAGGGCGGCGGCGAGATTGTCGGCGGCGCTCACGCCGGCGGCCTTGCGCGGCGTGAAGTCATGGTTGCCGTCAGGGAGCCAAGCCAACTGAAGCGGCGGCCGCAACCCCAGCGCCTCGACCATCGCACGGTTTCCCATCGGATCGCGCTCGCCCTGCAGGATGAGGGTCGGGCAGGCGATCGCCGACAAATGCGCGGTGCGGGTTTGGGTCGGTTTGCCCGGGGCATGAAAGGGGTAACCAAGGCAGATCACGCCATCGATGGCCGGTGCCTCGGCGTCGGCGGCCAGCAGCGTGGCCATCCGTCCGCCCATCGACTTGCCGGCGATGAAACGGCGCGGATGAGGCGGCGCTTGGTCCAAGGCGGCGCGCCACGACGCCAACAACTTGTCTTGGCGGTCCGGAGGCGCCTTGACGCCGGTCGCCCGGCGCCGGGCCATATAAGGGAACTCGAAACGCAGGACACGGTGACCGGCGGCCGCCAATCCCTCGGCGATGACGGCCATGAAGGGGCTGTCCATCGGGGCGCCGGCGCCGTGGGCCAGCACGATCAGAACCGCCGCGTCGGCCGGCCCATCGGCGAGGAAGTCAACCGCGGGGTCAGATGTTGGCGAAGAAGTCATTGCCCTTGTCGTCGACGATGATAAAGGCCGGGAAATTCTCTACCTGGATCCGCCAAATCGCTTCCATGCCAAGCTCCTCGTATTCCTGGACCTCGACCTTTTTGATGCTGTTGAGGGCCAGTTTGGCGGCGGCGCCGCCGATCGAGCCAAGATAGAAACCGCCATGTTCGTGGCAGGCTTGGCGGACCACCGGTGACCGGTTGCCTTTGGCCAGCATGACATGGCTGCCGCCGGCGGCCATGAACGGCGCGACATAGCTGTCCATGCGGCCGGCGGTGGTCGGTCCAAAGGACCCGGAGGCCATGCCGTCCGGTGTTTTCGCCGGACCGGCGTAGTAAATCGGGTGATTCGTGAAATAATCGGGCAAGCCCTCGCCGCGGTCCAAGCGTTCCTGCAACTTGGCGTGGGCGATGTCGCGGGCGACGATGATGGTGCCGGTCAACGAGACACGCGTTTTAATCGGGTATTGGCTGAGAGTGCGGCGGATTTCATCCATCGGTTGGTTCAAATCGATGGCCACCACCTCGCCACCTAGTTCCTCTTGGTCGACATCGGGCAGGTATTGCGCCGGATTGGTCTCCAGTTGTTCGACGAAAACACCGTCGCGGGTGATTTTGCCAAGCGCCTGGCGGTCGGCCGAGCAGGAAACGCCAATGCCGATGGGGCAGGACGCGCCATGGCGCGGCAGGCGGATCACCCGCACGTCGTGGCAGAAGTATTTGCCGCCGAATTGGGCGCCAATGCCCATGCTCTGGGTCAGTTGCAGAATTTCCTGCTCCATCTCCAGGTCGCGGAAGGCATGGCCACTTTCGCTACCGGCGGTCGGCAAACCGTCCAGATACTTGGTCGACGCCAGTTTGACCGTTTTCATGGTCAGTTCCGCCGAGGTGCCGCCGACCACCACCGCGAGGTGATAGGGCGGGCAGGCGGCGGTGCCCAAGGTGCGCAATTGGACATCGAGGAATTCGATCAGCGATTTGGGATTCAGGACCGCCTTGGTCTGCTGATAGAGGAAGGATTTATTGGCCGATCCGCCGCCTTTTTGAATGAACAAAAATTTATAGGCGTCGCCTGGGGTGGCGTAGATTTCAACCTGTGCCGGTAGATTGGTGCCGGTGTTCTTTTCGTTGAACATGTCGAGCGGCGCCATTTGCGAGTAGCGCAGATTATGCTTCAGATAGGTTTCAGCGACGCCCATCGAAATGGCGCGCTCGTCATCGGCGCCGGTGAACACCCGCTCGCCCTTTTTGCCCATCACGATGGCGGTGCCGGTGTCTTGACACATCGGCAGCACGCCGCCGGCGGCGACATTGGCGTTCTTCAAAAACTCGATGGCCACGAAACGGTCGTTATTGGAGGCTTCGGGATCGGCGATGATGTTGGCCAATTGCCGCAAATGGCCGGGCCGCAGGTAATGGGAAATATCGTGGAACGCGGTTTCGGTCAGCAGGGTCAGCGCCTGCGGGTCGATGGTTAACATTTCGCCGCCGGCGAAGGGCGCCGCGCTGACGAAATCATCGCTGATCTTGCGATAGGGCGTCGGGTCGTCGGCCAGCGGGAACATTTCACTGTAATTAATGTCGGCCATCGTCGGTCCTCCTCACCGGGCGAGGGCGTCGACGCGCCCGTCACGCGCTAAATGCCGTTCGGGCGCTTATTTCTTTTTACGAAAATGATCGAGCGAGACGACTTCGCCGCTGGCCACTGCCTCATCCCCTGGCGTGGCCGTGTCTGGGGCCGTTCCGATCGCCGTGTCGGGCACCGCGTCGGGGGCGTCGGTCGCCGCTTCCAATTCATCCTCGGAGAGGGCCTGAAACTGCAGGCCAAATTTAACCGACGGGTCGGCGAAGCCAGTAACCGCGGCGAACGGCACGATCAAGCGCTCGCGCACGTCGTTGAAGCTGAGTGTGACCGCCAGGCCCTCGTCGCTGATCTCCAGGTCCCAATACTGGAACTGCAGCACGATGGTCATTTCATCGGGATAGCGTTCCGCCAAATGGGTCGGGATGTTGACGCCGGGCGCTTCGGTTTTGAAGGTCACGTAAAAATGGTGGTTGCCGGGCAGGCCGTGTTCGGCGGCCAGCGTCAGCGCCTCCACCATCACGCCGCGGAGGGCGCGCTCGACCATCACGTCGTATTGCAATTCATCCGTCATCAACTTGCCCGTTCGCCCCTCGGTGAAATCGCGCACCGCTAAATAAAGCGGGACGCTTCTGTTGCCAGGTGCGTCCCCAACCCCGCCACGAGGTGCGAACCCCGTGGAGTTTCGTTTAGGCTGTCAGCCGCTTAGGCGGCGAGACGTGCCTCCGCATAGTTGTCGTTGGCAACTATAACAATGGCCCGATATCGGTGGTGCCATGCCGAGCGAAAAATACGTCTTTACCACGCGCGTCGATCCTATTTCGCCCCCAAAACGGTCGCCGTGACCGGTGCCAGATTTTGGTGGAGGCGCCGGGTACCGCCCCCGGGTCCGCTACGTCTATTCCACGCATCGTTTATCGCCATAGTCGGAAAACCGACGACCCTATTATAAGCATTCCCGCGTGAGAAAAAAGGGCTGCGACGGTTAAGGCATCTATTCGTCGCAGGCGTCGATATAGTAGGATTGGAGTCGCGCGGCGCGCACCGCTTTTTTAATTTTGGACACCTGCATGCGGCAATATCTCGACCTGTTAACTCGTATTCTCGACACTGGCGTGGTGCGCGGCGACCGCACCGGCACCGGCACCCAGAGTGTGTTCGGCCACCAGATGCGTTTCGATTTAAGCGCGGGCTTTCCTTTGCTGACCACCAAGAAACTGCACCTCAAATCAATTATTCATGAATTGCTGTGGTTCCTCGCCGGCGACACCAATATCGCCTACCTTAACGCCCACGGGGTGCGAATTTGGGACGATTGGGCCGATGCCAAGGGGGATTTAGGGCCGGTCTATGGCCATCAGTGGCGCTCCTGGCCGACGCCGACCGGCGGCGCCATNGANCAAATCGCCGAAGTTGTGGNGCNAATCAAAACCAATCCCAATTCGCGGCGTTTAATTGTCACCGCCTGGAACCCGGCCGATGTGCCGGACATGGCCNTGCCGCCGTGCCATTGCCTGTTTCAGTTCTATGTCGCCGACGGCCGGCTGTCNTGTCAGCTTTATCAGCGTAGNGCNGATGTCTTTTTGGGNGTGCCGTTCAATATCGCCTCTTACGCGCTNCTGACGCAAATGATTGCCCAGGTGACCGGGCTGCGGCCCGGCGATTTTGTGCACACGTTAGGCGACGCGCATCTCTACCTTAATCATTTGGAGCAGGCCCGTCTGCAAGTTAGCCGGGCGCCGCTGGCGCCGCCGCGGATGGTTCTGGCCCCCGAGGTGGATGACTTGTTCGCCTTTAAATATGACCATTTTCACCTGGCGGATTACGAAGCCCATCCCCATATCGCCGCGCCGATCGCGGTGTGACGGCGATGGACGCCCAGCCACCCGTCTCCGCGTACGCCAGCGCCGAGGCCGCCTTGGCCGATGGCGCGTTTGAGCGCGCCATCGATCTCTTGGAAACAGTTTTAGCCGTTGACGCCGAGGACATCGCCGCGCTCGACCTGTTGGGCCAAGTGGCGCAACGGATCGACGCTTTGGACAGCGCCATTGACGCCTATCAAAGGGTATTGGCGATCGACCCGGTTTATCGCGACACCGTCGAACGCCTCGCCGGCGCGCAAGCGCGGGCGGGCAATGGATCGGCCGCTTATGAAACGCTGAAAGCGGCTTTGACCAGCCATGGCCACCGGCCCGAATTCTGGCTGGTGATGGGCAATGTCATGCTGTCGATGGCGCTGTTCGAGGAGGCCGCCGCGGCCTATGGCAAAGCCCTCGAGATCAACCCCCGTTCCGCCGCCGCGCGCATGAATTTGAGCGAGGCCGAGCTGCGACGCGGGCGGGTCGACCATGCCTTAACCCTGGCCCGTGCCGCCGCCGAGGGCGCCCCCACCATGCCCGGTGTGTTCGATAACCTGGCACAAATTCTGCTCGCCACCGGCCACTACGGCGAGGCATGGGCGGCCTTTGAAAAGCGTTTCGATCATTTCGGCGCCGGTCCGCAATTTGATCTCAAAGCGCGGGACTTCCCACAGCCGCGCTGGCGGGGTGAGCCGCTTGCCGGCCGCGGCCTTTTGGTCTGGTGCGAGCAAGGCGTCGGCGATGAGATCTATTACGCCGGTTTATTTCCGGCCTTGGCGCGTATGGGCGCGACAATCGCGGTGGAATGCGAGCCACGGATGGCGCCGCTGTTGCGGCGGGCGTTTCCGACCTTCACCGTGGTGCCGCGTGAGGACCCGCCGGCGCCCGTCCTGACCGACGGGCGTTGGGACTTTCAGGTGCCGGCCGGCAGTTTGATGGGGCTTTTGCGGCCAGATGAAAATCCGGCGGCGTCGCCCGGCGGCGCCTTCCTCAGGGCCGAGCCGGCGCAGGCGGCGGCATTGCGGGCGCGCTATCAAGGGCTTCGGCCGGGGCCGTTGATCGGCATCTCTTGGCGCAGCGGCAATCGCGGGGCGACCCACCGGCGCAGCATTCCGCTGGCCGATTGGAGGCCCCTGCTCACGCATCCCGATCTGCATGTCCTATCGCTGCAATACGGTGACCACGGGGCGGAGATCATGGCCTTGCGCGGGCAGTTGAATTTTGGCCTGCATACCGACCTCAGTGTCGATCCACTCGTCAGTCTGGATGATTTCGCGGCCCAGGTGGCGGCCTGTGACGCGGTGGTCAGCGTCGCCAATTCGACCATCCACATGGCCGCCGCTCTGGGCGTGCCGACGCTGGCTTGTTTGGACACGGCGCCGGACGGGCGATGGGGGTTGGATCGCCATGAAGACGGCCATTACCGGTCAGTACGGCTTTATCGCCAAACCCGTGGCGGCGAATGGGGGGATGTCATGGAGCGTGTGGTGGCCGATTTGGTGGCCGGCGATGTGCCGGCGGATTTACGATGAGCGGGGCGCGGCCGGACACGCCGGCGGTGGTCATCGTCGCCGCCGTCGCCGACAATGGCGTGATCGGCGACGCCCTCGCCATGCCGTGGCATCTGCCCGGCGATTTGAAACGGGTGAAGGCGCTGACCATGGGTAAACCCCTGATCATGGGGCGCAAGACCTTTCAATCCATCGGCCGCCCCTTGCCGGGGCGGGCCAATATCGTGCTCACTCGTGACCCTGGTTTCGTGGTCGACGGGCTTACGACGGTGGCCAGTTTCCCGTCGGCGATGGCCACCGCGCGGGCCTGGGCGGCGCAGGCCGGGGCGGACGAGATTATTCTTTTCGGCGGCGCCGAGATTTACCGCCAGGGCCTGCCGGAGGCGGACCGGATGGAATGGACCGAGGTGCACGCCCGGCCGGCGGGCGACACGGTTTTCCCGCCATTCGACCGGTCCGAATGGGCCGAGACCGCGCGTCTGAGTGTGGCCGCCGACCGGCCGACACCGGCCCATGACTTCGTCACCTTGGTCAAAAAGAACCCCGCGTCATGAAAAGGTGATGCTTGGCGCCGGTTTGCGGGCGGCGCCCAGGCGGTCGCGCACCGCCGCCGCGACGGTCATAAAGGCGGTCGCCTCGGACGACTCCGGGGCGCCGACAACGATTGGCGCGCCGCCGTCACCGGCGCTTCGGATAGCCATGTGCAAGGGCACCTCGCCCAGGAAATCGACGCCATAGGCCTCGGCGTCGGCGCGCGCCCCGCCATGGCCGAAAATATCGCTGCGCTCGCCGCATTTGGGGCAGTGGAAAAAGCTCATATTCTCGACGATACCGAGCACCGGCACGTTGACCTTGCGAAACATGTTAAGGCCCTTGCGGGCATCCAGCAGGGCGATGTCCTGTGGGGTTGAGACGATCACCGCGCCGGCCAGCGGCACCCGTTGCGCCATCGTCAATTGCGCGTCGCCGGTGCCCGGCGGCATATCGACGACCAGCACATCAAGGGCGCCCCAGGCGACGTCGCGCAACATCTGCTCGAGCGCACTCATGACCATCGGACCGCGCCAGATCATGGGCGAATCCTCCGCCACCATGAAGCCGATCGACATGCATTTCAGGCCATGGGCGGCCATTGGGATCAGGGTTTTGCCAGCGTCATCGGTGCTCGGCCGGCCGGTGGCGCCCATCATGCGCGGCAGCGAGGGACCGTAGATATCGGCGTCCAGCAAGCCGACCGACAGGCCCAGGCGGGCGAGACCCAGGGCCAGATTGCAGGCTACCGTCGACTTGCCGACCCCGCCTTTGCCGGAGGCGACGGCGATAATCGCGCCGACATCCGGCAGCAAAGGCGCGCGCGCGCCGCCTTCGCCGGCGCCGGTGTCGCCGCGTGGGGGGGCGGCCGGCGCGGCGGATTCGCCGCCGGCGCTATGGGCGGTCAGCACGGCGGTCACCGAGGACACCCCGTCGAGGGCGAACACCGCCGCCTCGGCGGCTTGGCGCAAAGGTTCGAGGGCTTCGCCGCGGGCCGGGTCGACCTCCAACGAAAAACCGACGTTGCCGTCTTTCACGACCAGGCCGGAGACCATTTTAAGGCTGACCACGTCGCGGCCGCTGTCCGGCTCGATGACGGTGGCCAAGGCCGCCAAAACGCCGGCCTCGTCAATCTTGGTCATGGTTGAAATCCTTGCCTGTCCGACACATATCAACGAAACGCAATTCGGCGTAGATATAAGGTGATCGGTGGGTTACGCAACCGCGCAGCCATCTGCTATGACAGCGGCCGCGGAGGCAGAGGAGGAAGACGGGTATGCCCTGGAGTAATCAAGGTGGCGGCGGCCCTTGGGGCGGCGGTAACAATGGCGGCGGCGGCTCGCCTTGGGGAAAGCGGCCAAGCGGCGGCGGTGGTGGCGGCGGCGGTTCGACGCCGCCCGATTTGGAAGACGTCATCCGCAAAAGCCAGGATCGCGTCAAGCGCATGATCCCTGGCGGGTTCGGGAGCGGGCGCGGTATCGCCATTGTGGTGCTGATTTTGATCGCGCTCTGGGGCGCTACCGGATTTTACCGGGTCCTGCCTAACCAGGAGGGCGTGGTGCTGCGCTTTGGCAAGCTCCATCGCACCACTGGCCCCGGCCTGCATTATCACCTGCCGTCGCCGATTGAATCGGTGATGACGCCGGATGTGACGCGGGAGAACCGTATCGAGATCGGTCATCGCTCGGGCGGGGAAGGACGCGCCGCCCGCGATCGTGACGTACCGGAAGAGAGCCTGATGATCACCGGCGACGAAAACATCGTCGATATCGATTTCACCGTGTTTTGGCGGATCAACGACGCCAGCGCGTTTTTGTTCAATCTGCAAAATCCCGAGCAGACGGTGAAAATGGCGGCGGAATCGGTGATGCGCGATATCGTCGGGCGGACCCAAATCCAGCAAGCCCAAACCACCGGCCGGAAAGAAATCGAATTGCAAACCCAAAGCGAGTTGCAGGGTTTGATGGATGAATACAACGCCGGCATCGAAATCCGCCAAATTCAGCTGCTGAAAGTCGACCCGCCGAGCCAGGTGATCGACGCCTTTAACGAGGTGCAACGCGCCAAACAGGACAAGGACACGGCCAAGAACGAGGCCGACGCCTATCGCAATGACGTGGTGCCGCGGGCCCGTGGTGAGGCGGCCCAAATTATGGAAGAGGCCAAAGCCTATCGCGCCGAGGTGGTCAACCGGGCGACCGGTGACGCCAACCGTTTCAACTCGGTTTACCAGGCCTACAAAGTCTCCAAAGACGTGACCATGCAGCGTATTTATCTGGAAACCTTGGAAGAGGTGTTCGGCAATGTGAACAAGGTGATCATTGACCAAAACACCGAGAACAGCGGGGTGGTGCCTTACCTACCGCTGCCGGAAATTCAGAAGCGCGCCAAACAAGGAGCTGACCAATGAACCGCACCCTCGCCATCGCCGGCGCGGTGATTGTCGTCGCCGCCATTGTTCTGGCCAGCTCGGTATTCATCGTGCATCAAACCCAGCAAGCCTTGGTTTTGCAGTTTGGTGACCCCAAACGTGAGGTGATCGACCCCGGCCTGAAGTTCAAAATGCCTTTCATTCAGGACGTGGTTTACTTCGAAAGCCGTATTCTCGACCTTGACCCGCCCAAGCAGCAGGTCATCCTGGCCGACCAAAAGCGTTTGGACGTGGACAGTTACGCGCGCTTTCGGATCACAGACCCGCTGGAGTTTTACAAAACCGTCCGCAATGAGCGGGGTGCCCGCTCGCGCTTGTCGACGATCATTAACTCGGCCCTGCGCCGGGTGCTTGGTAACGAAACCCTGGTCGGTATCTTGTCCACCAACCGGGTCGCGATCATGGCCAACATCCGCGGTCAGGTGAACACCGCGGTGGATCGCCTCGGCATCGAAATTGTCGAGGTGCGCCTGCGCCGCGCCGACTATCCGGAAGAAACCAGCCAGAACATCTTCAATCGGATGAAGTCCGAGCGGGAACGTGAAGCTCGCGAATTTCGCGCCGAGGGTGCCGAAGCGGCCCAACAAATCCGCGCCGACGCCGACAAGCAACGGGTGGTGTTGGTCGCCAAAGCCAAGCAGGCCGCCGAAACCCTGCGTGGTGAAGGCGATGGCGAGGCGATCAAGATCTACGCCGACGCCTTCGGTCAGGACCCTGAGTTTTACAGCTTCTACCGCTCGATGCTGGCCTATCGCAAGGCCATGGCCGATGAAGACACCACTTTGGTGTTGTCGCCGGACAGCGATTTTTTCCGGTTCTTCAAAGACATCACCGGCGGGCCGCAAGCGGCCCAATAAGACCCATTTTGGCCGCCTTCAGTGACCGATCTATGGACCGCACTGGCCCTGATCCTGGTCATTGAGGGCGCGCTTTATTGTCTTTTTCCCACCACCATGCGCCGCGCGTTGACGCGGGTGATGGACGCCTCCGACAATCATCTACGCACGTTGGGGCTGGCCGCCGCCGTGGTCGGCGCGGGATTGGTCTGGCTAATTCGCGGGTGAGCGCTGCCGCGCGCCCAGGGTCATTAGGCCGGCGGCGGCAAATCGACGGCGACCATTGCCGCGTTTTGCCGTTCGGCGACGGTCGCCGGATCGAAATCGGCGATCAAGCTGTGGAACAGGCGGTGCCAGTTGACCTCCGCCTTGAGATGCATGAACACCGAGCCCAGCCCAACCGCCGCCCGGTCCATCAACACGAACTCGCGTGGGGGTTGGACGCCGTTGATGCGGCGCAGCTCGCTATGCACTTTGGCGACCACCTCATTGCCGAATTCGCCGGTGTCGGTCTCCTGAATCGGGCGCACCCGGTCCTCCATCAACGGCTTATAGAGGAAGCGCGCCCAGTGATTGAGGACCTCGATCACTTCCTTGTTGATGTCGCCGAACCCCCAACTCTCATAGGCGTGTACCGCCAATTCCTCGTCATCGTCGCGAAGCGCGTGATAAAGGTCGATGACTCCTTGCACGAAGGCCGGCGGGAAAATCCGGATGCATCCGAAATCAAGCAGGTTCAAATCGCCGTCGGGGCGCACCGTGTAGTTGCCAAGATGTGGGTCCCCGTGAATCACGCCGTAATGATAAAATGGGATGTACCAGGCGCGGAACATATTCAAGGCGATGGTGTTGCGCAGCTCCAAGGCATCCGGCCGGTCGGCCAAATCGGCGATGAACGGCAACAACGGCTTGCCTTCCAGCCAGCTCATGGTGATCAACCGGTCGGTCGACAGGCGATCGTAAACCTCTGGCAGATGGGCGTGGGTCTCACCGGCGAGCATGTATTGGTAGAGCGCCAGATGGCGGGCTTCGCGCCGATAATCCAGTTCCTCGCGCAGGCGGGCCGAAAGCTCGGTGTGGATTTGTTTGGTCGAAATCGCTTTGTCGTAGCGCTCATAGATCGAGAAAATCAGCTTCAATTGGCGTAGATCGGCGTCCACCGCCTCGGCCATGTCGGGGTATTGCAGTTTGCAGGCGACGGTCGCGCCATCCTCGGCCAGGAC
>NZLB01000040.1 GCA_002694075.1 Nisaea sp. | reverse complement strand
GGTCCAAGCGATCCCGCCGAGGTATAGCGCCAAGGCCGCCGGCGCCACCGCCCCGGTGACCGCCGCCCACCCCATCACCGCCCCCCAATTGAAAGCGATACCTAAAAACAATTGCGGCCAATACGTCACCCGCTTCATCAGTGGATATGTGAAAACCACCACCAAAATCACCACCCCAAGCGCCCAGCAGAGCGGGTTCAACTGAAGCAGGATGATCAAGCCGACCAACAATTGCGCGGCCAAGAATACCAACGCGCCGGTCAGGCTGACGGCGCCGCTGGCCAAGGGCCGGCCCGCGGTGCGCGCCACTTTGGCGTCGATGTCGCGGTCAAAGATATCGTTGATCGTGCAGCCGGCGCCGCGCATCACGAAGGCGCCAAGGGTGAACAGCGCCAACCACCCGGCCATCTCGGCGGTGCCGACCGCGCCACCGGCACCCGCCCGTTCGGCCAGGACCAAGCCCCACAAACACGGCCACAACAGCAGCCAGGTGCCGATCGGCCGATCCCACCGCGCCAACAGCGCGAACGGCCGCACCCCGCCCGGTAGATACCGCAGCGGCCCTTCATCGATGGCGATGTCGCTTGCCTTTGTCATGGCCGCACCATAAACGGGTCCCGATGAGACATAACCATGGATTTTTCGGCGCGTGCGGCAACGTCAAACCTTAATCCGGCTTTTCACCGAGGCTGACTTGCGCGCCGACCGGCCGGTTGCCTTGACCGCCGCGCAAAGCCATTACCTTACCCGGGTGATGCGCCGTGGGGCGGGTGACAGCCTGTTGCTGTTCAACGGCCGCGACGGCGAATGGCGCGCGTCCCTGGCGTCGGTCGGCAAGCGCGCGATGGCCGCCTGGCCGGCCGAACAAACCCGCCCCCAACCGCCGGCGGCGGGGCCGTGGCTGGTGTTCGGCCTCCTCAAAAAGGGCCCCAGCGAATTGATCGTTGAAAAAGCGACCGAACTTGGCGCGGCGCGGATTTCGCCGGTGCGCACCGCCCGTACCGCCGCCGAGCGGGTCAAGGACGCCCGCTTGACCGCCCACGCCGTCGAGGCCGCCGAACAATGCGAACGCCTCGATCTGCCGCGGATCGCCCCGCTCCGGCCGCTCGACGCGGTTCTGGCCGCCTGGCCGACCGAGCGGCGCCTATTGGTCGCCGCCGAGCGCGCGGCGGCGCCGCCGCTGGCCACGCGCCTTTTGCGGGAGCCGTCGCCGACCAGTCACCCCGATGGATTGTTGATCGGACCGGAAGGCGGTTTTGACGATTGGGAACTTGACCGACTTCGCGAACTACCGTTTTGTTCTTTGGTCAGTCTGGGTCCCCGCATTCTGCGGGCCGAGACGGCGGCCATCGCGGCGCTGGCGTGTTGGCAAAGTCTCGCGCCAGCCGGCGCTTTCGACGCGCGCCAGCAAGTCGAATAAACCACATGAGGTCCGCGTCGATGTCTCGCCTGCCCAAAGCGCCCGGCGCTCCGATTGAGGATAAAAGCCAATTGGTCGAGTACATGGCTAGCGGCTGCGCGCCGCGCGCCGATTGGCGGATCGGCACCGAGCATGAAAAGTTTATGTTCGACGCCGCCACCTTGCGCCCGCTGGCCTATGACGGCGCCCCCGGCATCGCGGGCCTGCTCAACGGCTTGACGCGCTTTGGCTGGACGCCGGTCAAGGAGCGAGGCAACACCATCGCCCTGGCGCAAGACCAGGCCTCGATCACCCTTGAGCCAGGTGGGCAGTTCGAACTGTCGGGCGCGCCGCTGGCGACTTTGCATGACACCGCCAACGAGCTGCGCACGCATATGGACCAGGTCAAAACGGTGGCCGACGAAATCGGCGCCGGCGCGCTTGGCCTGGGATTTATCCCACAATGGCGCCGCGACGACATGGCCTGGATGCCAAAAGGCCGCTACGCGGTAATGCGCGCCTATATGCCCACCAAGGGTGACCTTGGCCTCGACATGATGACCCGCACCTCGACGGTGCAGGTAAATCTCGATTTCGAGAGCGAGTCTGACATGGTGCGGAAATTCCGCATCAGCCTGGCGCTCCAACCGATCGCCACCGCCTTGTTCGCGAATTCGCCTTTCCGCGAAGGCCAGGACAGCGGCTTCCTCAGCCTGCGCTCGCAGGTGTGGAGCGACACCGATCCGGACCGTTGCGGCATGCTGCCCTTCGTGTTCGAAGAGGGCTTCGGTTTCGAGCGTTACGTCGACTATCTGCTCGACGTCCCGATGTATTTCGTCTACCGCGACGGCCAATATATTGATGTCGCCGGCCGCAGTTTTCGCGACTTCATGGCCGGCCGCTTGGCCGAGTTGGAGGGCCAGTTGCCCCGCGAAAGCGATTGGGTCGATCATATGACCACCGCCTTTCCCGAGGTGAGGCTGAAAAAATATCTTGAAATGCGCGGCGCCGACAGTGGTCCCTTGGACATGCTCGCCGCCTTGCCCGCCCTGTGGGTGGGCCTCCTCTATGACCCGGCGGCCGAGGCGGCGGCGGCCGACCTCATCGCCGATTGGACGGTGGCCGAAATGGCCGCTCTGCGCGACGAGGTCCCGCGTAGCGGTCTCAAAACCCCGTTCCGCGGCGGCACCGTTGGCGATATCGCCGGCCAGGTGGTGACGATCGCCCGGCAAGGTCTGGTGGCGCGCGCCCGGCGTGATGGAAGCGGCGCCGACGAAAGCGTGTATCTGGCCCCGTTGGAAGCCATCGTCGCCAGCGGCGTGACCCGTGCCGACGAACTATTGGCGGCCTTCAACGGCCCGTGGCAAAGCTCGGTCCTGCCCGCCTACGAAGCCTGCCGCTATTAAAATCGTTTAAGACTTTTTATCGCTCAGCGCGTCCAACTGCCGCTGCAACAGGTCAACCTGCGCCTTCAGCGTCGAAATCGCGGCGTCGTCGGCCGGCGGAGGCGTCCCGGCGGCCGTCGGCGTGTCCGGGGCGGGCGTGGCAGAGGGCGGCGGCGGCATGAACATTTTCATCGCCTGTTCGAACATCGCCATATTTTGTTTGCTCAAATCCTCGAACTTTTGGAACGAGAACAAACCGCCAAGGGTTTCCTGCATGTAGTTGCGGGTCGTGTCCTGATTCTCCGCGAAATTACTCATCGCTTGCTCAAGATAGCTGGGCACGACCATCTGCAAACTGTCGCCGTAGAACCGGATCAACTGGCGCAGGAAGTTGATGGGCAGCATATTTTGGCCCTTGGCCTCTTCCTCGACAATGATCTGCGTCAGCACCGCGCGGGTGATATCCTCGCCGGTCTTGGCGTCGAAGACCACGAAGTCGTCGCCATCCTTGATCATCTGACAAAGATTATCGAGGGTTACGTAACCGCTGCTGGCGGTGTTATAGAGACGCCGGTTNGCGTATTTTTTGATCACCACCACGTCGTCCGGCTGGTCGGCNTNGGTCGTGCGCGGNCGCCGTCCACGGCCGGNTTTGGGTTTTTGTTCAGTCATTTATGTTCTCTCGCAACGCGGACCTGCCTTGGTATCATGTCATACCCTATCTTTTTCGCTGAGCAACGAAAACTCAAAAAAGGCTGGTATTATGGGGACCTCGGCACGGTGCAATGCAACATTACTATCCGCTGACGGCACCAGGACATGGCGCCGCCCAGCCCTTTGACGGCCATGGCAAATCGCCCGAAACAGCCCCCCGACGCCTTATCGGCCCTGGCCGAGCGTTATCTGGACCTGTGCCAACAACACATGACCGCGCTTGCCAGCGACCATCGCTTGGCCGAGACTCTGCGCCTGTGGCATCACTGGTGGTGGGCCGCCGGTCGGCCGGCGGAGCGTGATCATGGACCAGGCGACGAATTCGGAGCAGACCGGCCAGCCGCCGGCCTTTCGCCGCGACGGCCCGCGGCCGCTGGGCCTGCATCTGGCGACGGCGGCGGCGACCTGGATGAGCTCCGCCGCCGCCTCCGCCAGCTTGAGGACCGCTTGGCCGCATTGGAACGCGACAGCCACCGGTGATCTGACCGATCAATTCAACGCGCTGCGCGCCGCCCTCGCCGACCGGGCCGCCCCAAGCGCCGGTTTGGATCCCTTCGCGATGGCCGTCGCCGAGGCCGGCCTCCGGCGCATGAACCGTCTGCTGGGCGGCATTCTCGCCTATCGCCGCCATCCCTACCGCCGCCAGGTGCCGGCGGTCGCCGAGGTTTGGCGCGACGGGCCGGCGCGTTTGTTGGATTACGCGCCGGACGCGACCGGACCGCCGCTTTTGGTGGTGCCCTCGTTGATCAACCGCGCCTATATTGTCGACATCCAGGCGGCGCGAAGTTTCGTCCGCTGGCTAGCGGCGCGTGGTTTCCGCCCCTTGGTCCTCGACTGGGGGGCGCCCGACGCCGCCACCCGGGATATGAGCCTGACCGATATGATCGCCGGGCGTTTGGAAAGCGCCCTCACCCACGCCCGGACCTTTACTGGCCAGCCGGTGACACTGGTCGGTTATTGCATGGGCGGCACACTGGCGGTCGCCTTGGCCCAGCGCCGGCCGGACGCCGTCGCCGCCCTAGTGTGCATCGCCGCACCCTGGAATTTCGCCGCCGACGCGCCGGCCGCCGCCGGCCTGATCCAGATGGCGCAACCGGCGTTGGAGACGGTGATGGCCGGCCAGGGTGTCTTGCCGGTCGACTATGTTCAGGCCCTGTTCCATGCCCTTGACCCAATGTTGGTGACCGGCAAATTTTTGAAATTCGACAAACTCCTCCAAAACGGCGCCACCGCCCGCGATTTCGTCGCGCTGGAGGATTGGCTTAACGACGGGGTTGATTTGCCGGCGCCGGTGGCGCGGGAATGCTTGTTCGGGTGGTACGCCGAAAACACCCCGGCCGAGGGCGCTTGGCGCATCGCCGGCACGGTTGTCGACCCGGCCAAGCTGGCCATGCCTTGTTTGCTGGCGATCCCGTCGCGCGACCGGATCGTGCCGCCGGCCTCGGCCCTGGCCCTCGGCGCGGCCATCCCGGCGGCCGAGGTTTTACGCCTGCCGCTGGGCCATATCGGGATGATGGCCAGCCGGCGGGCGCCGGCGCAAGCCTGGACACCGATCGCTGCATGGCTGACCCGCCAGCTAAAGTAAGTCGCGCAGCATGGCGACCAGGGGCACGTCGGCCGGCGGCATCGGATAATCGGCCAAGCGCATCGGCCGCACCCAGCGCAATGCTTGATGTTCGATGGCTTGTGGCTGTCCCTGCCAGCGACGGCAGGCGAACAGCGGCATTAGCAAGTGAAAATCGTCATAACCATGGGATGCGAAGGTCAGCGGCGCGAGACAGGAGGAAACTGTCTCAATCGCCAATTCTTCACGCAGCTCGCGGATCAAAGCCGCCTCCGGCGTCTCGCCGGCCTCGACCTTGCCGCCGGGGAATTCCCAAAGCCCGCCCATCGCTTTGCCGTCCGGCCGCTGCGCCAGCAGGACCCGCCCATCGGCGTCAATCAGGGCGACGGCGGCAACCAGGATAATCGGCTTGGCCGGCGCCTCAGCTGCGGTAGTCGGCATTGATCGCGATATATTGATGGGTCAGATCGCAGGTCCACACCCGCGCCCGCGCCCGGCCCAGGCCGATGTCGACGGCGATGGTGATCTCGCGCCCACGCATATGCGCGGCAACCGGTGTTTCATCGTACCCGGCGACGCGCTGGCCGGCGCGCGCGACGGCGATGCCGCCGATATCGATGGCCAAACGGTCGCGGTCGGCCGGCGCGCCCGATTTACCGACCGCCATCACAATCCGCCCCCAATTGGCGTCTTCGCCGGCGATGGCGGTCTTGACCAGGGGCGAATTGGCGACCGCCAAGGCGATTTTCCGCGCCGCCGCCCGTGAGGTCGCGCCCCTAACCGTGACCTCGATTAGTTTCTGAGCACCCTCGCCGTCGCGCACCACCTGCAAGGCCAGGTCACGGCAAAGTTTCTCCAACGCCTGGCGAAAATCGCGCAAATGTCGGTCGCCAGCCGTCGTCACCGCCGGGTGGCGCGGACCCGCCCCCGTGGCAAACGCCATCACCGTGTCACTGGTCGAGGTATCGCTGTCGACGGTGATGCAGTTGAAGCTTTTATCGACTGCCCGTTTCAGCAGGGCTTGCAACACCGGCGCCGGCACCGCCGCGTCAGTGAACACAAACGCCAACATGGTCGCCATATCCGGCTGAATCATGCCTGACCCCTTGGCGATGCCGTTCAAGGTGACGGTGACATCGCCAATTTTCGCTTGCCGCGTCGCCGCTTTGGTGAAGGTGTCGGTGGTCATAATCGCGGCTGCCGCGCCGGTCCAGTCATGATCGCCCAAATCACCGGCAGCGCGGGTTAAGGCGGCGGCGATGGCGGCACCATCGAGCGGCTCGCCGATCACCCCGGTCGAAGCCAGGAACACTTCCGCCGGCGCGCAATCGAGCACCCGTGCCGCCGCCGCCGCCGTCGCCTCGACCGCGTCGCGGCCGGCCGCGCCGTTGAAGACATTGGCGTTGCCGGCGTTGACCACCAAGCCGCGGGCGGTGCCGCCGTCCAAATGATCGCGGCACCACACCACCGGCGCGCCAGCGGTCGTCGATTTGGTGAACACGCCGGCGACAGCGCTGCCGGTCGGCAAGGCCACCAGCAACAGGTCGGGGCGGCCCTGGTAGCGCAGGCCGGCCTCAATGGCCGCCAAGCGCACGCCGGCGAGCGCCGGCAAGTGAGGTTTTTCGGTTGGGGCCAGGGGCGAAACTGTTAACGACATGGGCGTCCCTATTGCGTGACTTTGCTGCCGTCGAGGTTGAACCGTTCGACCGCGACGTCGTCGCGCAAGTCGTTAAGGTAGGTCTCGACGATTTCGCGGGTCGCTTCGCCGGACAGGCGATTGCGCATTTCAGCGAAGGACGGCGGCGTGAAGGGGCGCGCCTCCTCGACCTTGATGACNTGCCAGCCAAATTGGGTTTGCACGGGCGCTTTGGTGTACTCGCCGGCCTGCAAGGCGAACGCCGCCTCGGAAAAGGCCGGGACCATTTGTTCGGCGCTAAACCAGCCAAGATCGCCGCCGCCGGTTTTCGAGGGGCCGGTCGACCGTTCCTGCGCCAGGGTGGCGAAGTCGGCGCCTTTCTCGAGCTCGGCGATAACCGCCTGGGCCTCNNCCTCCTTGGCCAACAGAATATGGCGCGCGCGCACCTCGCCGCCTTGGCCGGCCATCGCCTTCAGCGCCGCGTCATAGCGCGCCCGCAAGACCTCTTCGGTGAGCATGNCTTCGACCTTTTCGGTCAAAAAAATCTGCGCCACCACATCGTCGATGGCGGCCCGGATGCGCCGTTTGGCGACCGGCCGGTCCCCGACCTTGGCGTCAAGCGCGGCCTGACCCAAAAGCCGGCTGTCGATGGCNCGGTCGCGCAGACTGGGAAACAGCATTTGGATCGGCCGCTCGCGATATTGCTGGGGCAAGCGGCTATACATNTCGAGNAGATCGGCCATCAGGATGTCCTGGTNGCCNACCCGCGCGACCACGGTTTCCGGCGCNGGCAGCGGCGGCGGGGTGGCGCCGGCCGGGGCCGGCGGGGTTTGGGCGCCGGTGGTTTGGGCGCTGGCCGGNGCGAGACCGGCCACGACNACGGCCAGGGACAGAAAACCGACGCGAATCGGCGTGAANAGAGGCNCAAAAGCCATGGTCTTTCCTTCCAGGTTGACGCGGCTCACGCCTAGCCTGGATCGCCTTGGATGGCAAGGGAAAGGACCGGCGCCGGTCAGGCGTCCGAGATATCCGCCGGGCGGTCGCGCGATTCCCGATAGATCAACACCAGGTTACGGGTATAGACGATCAAGCCCATGCCCTGGCCGAGTATGAACACGATGTCCTGGCGGTGAATCGCATAGGACAGCAAGACCACGCCACCGCCCAGGCTGCAAAACCAAAACGGCAGGGGGATGATGCTTCGCCCGACGCGCTCGCTCATGATCCACTGAATGATAAAGCGGGCCCCGAACAAGGCTTGTCCAAGCAAGCCGATGGCGACCCAGATATTCTCCGCNCTGAGCAATTGTTCAGGATTGGGCAAAAACGACATTCACACTTCCTCGCGCTCAATGTCCGCGGGCGCACGGCGCATCAGCCAGCCGACACCCAATAAGTCCGGAATGCCGACCACTAACCGGCCAAGATTACTGTACTTGGAATCGCCATGCACGCGGCCACGGTGATTCACCGGCACCACCGCCACCGTGCAGCCTTGCCGCTTAGCCAGCGCCGGCAAAAACCGATGCATATGGTCGAAATACGGCAGCGCCAGAAACATCTCGCGTTCAAAAAGTTTCAGCGCGCAGCCGGTGTCCGGATTGGCGTCGCGCAGCAGGGCGCCGCGCAGTTTATTGGCCAACCGTGACGCCACCCGNTTGGACCATACGTCACGGCGATTGACGCGATGCCCGGTGACCATGCGGGGGCCGGGGCCGGCAAGGTCGGTGTAGGCGGCCAATAGTTTCGGGATATCGGCCGGGTCGTTTTGGCCATCGCCGTCGAGGGNGNCGATCAAACGGCCNCGAGCNGCGCGCACCCCGCTCANGGTGCCGGCGCTTTGCCCGGCCCGGCGGCTGTGACGGATGACTCGTAAAAGGGCGTTATCGGCCTTCAGCGCGGTCAAGACGGTCAGNCTGTCGTCGCTGCTGCCATCGTCGACGTAAATGATCTCGAAGCCGATCACGCCGCTGAGCGCGGCGGTGATCTCCGCGACCAAGCCGGCGATATTCTCGGCCTCGTTCAACACCGGCACGACCACCGACAGGTCGATGGCGGCTGCGGCTTGGTCGGTCGATGAGGGGGTGGGTNTCGGCGCCGCGGTCACACTCGGCCTTTTCGCGATAACGNTGCCGCTTCTTACCCCCCTCNTNCAAATAGATCAACTATCGTCGCGCATAGACCGCGATGGTCACCTCTTGGCCACGGGAATAGTTTAAACCGCGTATTTCCGCCGACCGCGTCACCGTCAGGCCTTGGGCCGCCAAGGCGGCGCGAAACTCGGCGTCGAAACGCGCTTCGACCAACGCCAAACCATCGCCTTCGCGGGCCAGGTGATCGGCCGCACCGGCNCCATTGGTGAGCGCCAAATCGGTGCCCAAAAGAAACACCGCGCTGGGCTCATGATAACCGNCGATGGCCAGCGGCCGTTGTTCGCCCAGCGCGCGCACCGCCGTCGCCAATTGCCGGCTGACTTGAAGCGCGTCGGCGCGCGGCAGGACCCCACCGACCAAGACCGTCACCACCGCCGCGCCGGCCACCACCACCGCCGCCAGGCCGCCNGCGTCACGCCGACGCCAAACGCAAATCACCCCGNCCGCGGCCGCCGCCGCCCCGGCCAGGAGACTGGCCNCCGCCCACAGACCATCGGCCCAGCCAAGGTCGCCGAAGGTCCCATCGGCGGCGCCAAAACGGAGCAGAACACCGGCGCCNAGGACCCCCAAAACCAGCGCGATCAAGGCCCAAACGACCGCCACGGTTTTGGCCCAGCGCCCCGCCAGACGCGCGGCCAAAGCGTCGTTGGCGCCGGACACGGCCGCCGCCGCCAACAACATCAACGCCGGGTACACAGGCAAGACGTAATGGGGCAGTTTGGTCGGCACCAATTCAAAGAGGATGNAACTGGGTGCCGCCCAGGCCACCAGAAAACGCACCGACGGCGCCGCCCAGGCCTGCCGCAGGCCAGTCACCGCCGGCCACAGAAACAGCATCGCCGGCCACGCCATGACCGCCGTCAGGGCCAGGTAGTAGCCCGGCCAAGCGCCATGGGATTCGACCCCNCCNGTTAACTTCGGAACCAGGTCGCGGCCCACCGCTTGGGCCAGAAAGGCGCCGTCACTGACGACCGAAATCGCGACATACCAAGGNAGCGCGATCACCGCCGCCAGGACCATCGCCGGCCCATACAGNAGCGGCCGCAGCCAAGCCCAGCGGCGCTCGACCAGGCCGAGGGCGACAACCGTGGTGGCGATCACCACGGGCGCCAACGGCCCCTTGATCAGAACGCCGGCGCCCAGCGCCGCCCAAAACAGCCATATCGCNGTCTTTGGCGGCGGTTCCGGGTCGCGCCATAAATCGGTCAAGCCGGCCGCGCGGTGAAGATGGGCCAAAGCCCAGATGGCGCCAAGGACGCTGGTCAACAGCAAGGCGTCGGTTTTGGCTTGATGTGCTTCGCTGACCAGAAGCACCGAACCGGCCAAAAAGACCCCGCCGATCACCCCGGTACGCCCATCGAACAACACCCGGCCGATGGCGGCNGTTAANAATACCGCCAGAATGGCGGCCAGCACGCTGGGCAGGCGGTAAACCCAAATTCGATCGTGCTNCGGGCCGCCGAGGGCCAGATTGGCGCCNACCTGGAGCCAGTAAGCGCCGGCCGGTTTCTTATAGCGCGGCCGGTCCTGAAAGCGGATGTCGATGGCGTCGCCGGTTTCAAGCATCTGCTTGCTGGCCTGGGCGTAGCGCGCCTCGTCCCGGTCGAGCGGCGGTAATCCGGCCAGGCCCGGCAAGAACAGAACCAAACAAAAAGTGATCAGCACAAAGCTGNGCTTNAGGCGATCCATGCTCCCCCGCTCTAGCCGGTGCGCCAGTTTTGGCGTAATTATGCGGAAGGTTATATCACGCCGAATGAGTCCAGCGACCATGAAGCGATCCCTGTTACCCGTCCTTGGGGGTGTGGCGTTGGCCGCGCTTGTCACGCTTACCGCCTGTGACGANGCCGCGCCACAAGCCGTCAAGGCGCCGGCGNTGAATCAGCGCGCCGCCAAACCGCCGGNGGGGCCNGGCCGGCGCGGCGAGATCTGCGTGATCGTGCGCAACCGCGCNCCCTTCACCATCACCGGCCGCCTGGAGTTGAAAAGCCGAGAACGCACCGGCTTTCGCCTGAGCCGCGGCAAGACGCGCAAGTTCTGCNTAAGCGGTCAGCTGTACGGTCAAAACACCGCTTCGTTCGTGATCACCAACTACCTGACCATCCCCTTGTTTTCATGTTATACAACCGGGAGTAGATCGGTGGATGTCTATGCCACCCGACACCGAGAAGGGTGGATTTATCAAGCCACCTGCCGCTAACCGGGAAAACCGCGCAACGCGCCATGGCGACATCGGGTTCCAAACTGGTTGTATTGGCCGCCCTCGCCGGCAATAGCGCCATCGCGGCGACCAAGTTCGCCGCCGCCTTTTACACCGGTTCCTCGGCGATGCTGAGCGAGGCGATCCACTCGCTNGTCGACAGCGGCAACCAGGCGCTGTTGCTGTATGGGTTGAAACGCGCCGGCCGGCCGGCCGACAGCGCCCACCCCTTCGGCTACGGCATGGAGATCTATTTCTGGGCCTTNGTGGTCGCCATTCTGCTGTTTNCCATTGGCGCCGGCGTGGCNATCTACGAGGGCGTCCATAAAATCCAAGCCCCGACGCCGATCAGCGATCCGGCGATCAATTACGTCGTCCTCGCCCTGGCCATCGGTTTCGAGGCTGTCGCCTGGTGGGTGGCTTTCAAGGAATTCCAAAAGACCCGACAGCGCAGCTTTCTGAAAGAAATTCGCATGAGCAAGGATCCCACCGTGGTCACCGTCTTGTTCGAGGACAGCGCCGCGATGCTTGGCCTGATCATCGCCGGCGGCGNGATTTTCCTCGCCGATGTCTTGGCCATGCCCTGGCTGGACGGCGCGGCCTCGGTATTGATCGGCGTGGTCTTGGCGGGGGTGGCGACGGNCCTNGCGATTNAGTGCAAANNTTTGTTGATTGNCGAGGCGGCCTATCNCGNGACCCGCGCCAGCATCCGCNCGTTGGCCGCCGCGCCGNCCGAAATCGNCCATGTCAACGAAATGCGCACCCTGCATTTTGGGCCCGCGGACGTGTTGGTCACGCTGTCCCTGGATTTCGCCGATCACTTGACCGCCGAACAGGTCGAAGACACGGTCAGTGCCATTGAACAGGCCATCAAAGCCGCACACCCCGAGGTTCGGCGGGTGTACGTCGAAGCGCAAAGCCTGGCCGATCACCGCCGTCAACATACGGATTAAGCCCCTGGCTAGTCCTTGAGATCGCCGCCGGGCGCCCCACATCACCCGGTAGCATGGCTTCGCGAACGAGGGGAAAATGGCGCGCTGCAGTTTATTCGCCCTGGTGTTGGTCTGGGTTCTGACCAGCGCCGCCGCCCAGGCGAAGATTTTCAACCCGACCACTTTCCGCCTGGCCAATGGCCTGGAGGTGGTGGTGATCCCCAATCACCGCGTCCCGGTGGTCACCCACATGCTGTGGTACAAGGTCGGCGCCGCCGATGAGCCGCGCGGCAAGTCGGGCATTGCCCATTTCCTGGAACATCTCATGTTCAAAGGCACGCCGCGCACCCCCGAAGGCGTTTTTTCGGCGCGGGTGCGGCGGGTTGGCGGCCGCGAGAACGCTTTCACCAGCCTGGATTACACCGCCTATCATCAGACCGTCGACCCGGCGCATTTGGCCATGGTCATGGAATTGGAGGCCGACCGCCTGCGCGGTATCGCCTTGACCGACGCGCAGGTGGCCGCCGAACGCGAGGTGATTTTGGAAGAACGGCGCGGGCGGTATGACACCCGGCCCAGCGGCCTGTTCCGCGAACAAATCGCCGCCGCCACCTATTTGGCCTATCCCTACCGCATCCCGGTGATCGGCTGGGCGGCCGAGATGAAGGGGCTGAGCCGGCAGGACGCGCTTGATTTCTTCGACACCTGGTACGCGCCGAACAACGCCATCCTGGTGGTCGCCGGCGATGTCACGGCCGCCCGGGTAAAAACCCTGGCCGAGAAATTTTATGGTCCCGTCCCGGCCCGCCCGGTGCCCGACCGCACGGTGATTCGCGGCGTCGAACCGCCGCAGCTGGCGCCGCGCCGGGTGGCGATGACGCATGAGCGGGTGCGCCGCGCCCGCTGGTCACGCAGTTATTTGGCGCCCAGCCACCGCTACGGCCGGGCCGAGGATGTTTACGCCCTTGAGGTTTTGGCCGAAATTCTCGGTGGTGGGCCGACCAGTCGTCTTTATCGCCGTTTGGTGGTGGACAATAAAATCGCCATCGCCGCCGGCGCCTATTACAGCGGAGACAACTTCGGCCCGGGGCAATTCGGTTTTTATGGCCGGCCCCATCCCGGCAGCGATCTGGCGGCGCTGGAGGCCGCGTTTGACGCCGAAATCGCCGCCCTGCTGCGCGATGGCGTGACCCCGGCGGAGGTCGCGGTGGCGCAGAGAAAATTGCGTGCCGAAGCCATCCTGGCGCGCGACAAGGTGACGTTTCCGGCGCGTTACTTTGGTGCCGCCCTGGCCACCGGCATGACCGTCGCCGAGGCCGAGGCCTGGCCCGAGCGGATCGCCGCCGTCGACGCGGCGGCAATACTGCGGGCCGCGCAATCGTTGTTTGACGCGCGCCGCTCAACCACCGCGACCTTGGCGCCGAAAGAGGCAAATCAATGACCCATTTCCCATTGCGCCGCCTCGGCCGCGCCGCCTTTGGCCTGCTGACGCTGCTCGCCGTCAGCGGCCCGGCCCAGGCGATTGACATCACCGCCGTGACCAGCCCGGGCGGGATCAAGGCCTGGCTGGTCGAGGATCACAGCAATCCGGTGATCGCTCTCAACATACGCTTCACCCTGGGCAGCGCCGATGATCCGGCGGGTAAAGCGGGGGCCGCGCGTTTGCTCGCCGCGACCGTCGACGAGGGCGCCGGCGAGCTCGATTCCAGCGCCTTTCAGGCCGCCTTGAAGGACCAGTCGATCAGTCTCGGTTTTCGCGCCGGCATGGACGCCACCCACGCCACCGTGATGACTTTGACCGACACCAGCGCGGACGCCTTTCGCCTGTTTCGCCTGGCCTTGACTCAACCGCGCTTCGATCGCGAACCGGTGCAACGCATGCGCCAACAATTGCTCGCCGCCGCCCAACGCAAGGACAGAGACCCCAGCAGCCAGGCCCGCCGGCTGTGGTGGCGGGCGGCCTTTCCGGACCATCCCTATGGCCGGTCGCGCGACGGCACGGTCGACGGCCTGACCGCGGTCACCGTCGATGATCTCAAAGCCCTGCATGCCGGCGGCCTCACCCGTGACGGTTTGACCGTGTCGGCGGTCGGGGACATCACGCCGGCCCGTCTGGCGGCGGTCCTCGACGACCTGTTTGGCGCCTTGCCGGCCGGCCGGCAATTGCCGCCGGTGACCAGCACACCGCCGCGCACCACCGGCCAGGTCTATGTGAAGACCGAAAATATTCCCCAGGCGCAGGTGGTCTTTGGCCACGCCGGCATCGACACCGCCGACCCCGATTGGTTCGGCGCGGCGATTTTGATGGAAATCATGTCCGGCGGCTTCGGCTCGCGCTTGATGACCGAAGTGCGTGAAAAACGCGGCCTGGCCTATGGCGTTTCGGCCGGCCTCGCCCCGCTTGATCACAGCGCCCTGGTCATCGGCGGCACGGCGACCCGCAACGACCGCGTCGCGGACAGCCTGGCGATTATACGCGCCGAATGGCGGCGCATGGCCGAGCATGGCCCCAGCCCGGCCGAAATCGCCGACGCCAAAGCGGCGATTATTGGCGGCTACGCCCTCGGCCTCACCGATTCGCCGGCAATCGCCCGTCGCTTGACAGGGTTGCAGAGCCTGGGCCTGCCGATCAGTTACTTTGAAGACCGGCCGGCGCGCATCAACGCGGTCACCGCCGATGATCTACGACGGATCGCCAAACGCCTGTTTCAAGGGGATAAATTAACCATCGCCGTGGTCGGCGAACCGGTTGGTGTAACGGCCACCGACAGCTTGCCAGCGCTGAATTAACCGGCCTCGGCGGTTTGGTTGTGGGCGCCACCCGGAACCGCTAGTGTTAAAGAAAACGCCGAGGTCGGCCGCTCTTGACGCATTATCAACAGAATATCGCCGCGTGTAGACAGGGCGCCATCGGCGACGGCGGCGTCACCGAGGCAACATTGGCACCCTTATTGGCGCGGGCCGAGGCGAGCCTCAATCATTTGCGTGGCGCCGCCGCCACCTTACCACATCTGGCCCTGGCCGACCGGCGCGACGATTTGGATCTTTTGGCCGAGTACGCCGCAGCCTTGCGCCGTCGATGCGAGGATGTGTTGGTACTCGGCACCGGCGGCTCCAACCTTGGCGCGGTCACGGTCTGTGCCTTGGCCACCGACGCCGCCGCCCCGCGGCTGCATTTCATGGCCAATATCGACCCGGCCAGCTTCGCGGCGCTGTTCCGCTGTCTCGATCCGGCGCGCACCGGCGTCATCGCGATTTCAAAATCGGGCGGCACCGCCGAAACCTTAAGTCAAGTGTTGTCGGTTCTGGCCTGGCGCCGGGCGGCGTCGGTCGCCGCGGCGACGGCCGGGGGACCGCCGATGGTCGCGATTAGCGAACCCGGCGCCCGCCCCTTGCGCGACATCGCCGCCTATCACGGCTTTCCCTGCCTCGACCACGCGCCTGATCTGGGCGGCCGGTTTTCGGTTTTGGCAACCGCCATGCTGCCGGCCTTGGTCGCCGGCGTCGACGCCGCCGCGGTGCGCGCCGGCGCGGCCGCCGCCCGCGATCACGCCCTGTCGCAGCCGGCCGCCAACAG
>NZLB01000039.1 GCA_002694075.1 Nisaea sp. | reverse complement strand
AAGCCGATTTCGACCTTGGCATGGCGGTCAATCTGACCGCCACTCAGCGCATGTTGGAAATCCTGCGCCAGCATGGGACCGGCCCAAAGCTGGTTTTCGCCAGTTCCTGCGCGGTTTATGGCGGCGACATGGCCGCGGTGTTGGACGACCGTCACCAAGTGACGCCGCAAACCTCCTATGGCACCCAAAAGGCGATTGGCGAACTGCTGATCAACGATTACAGCCGCAAGGGCTTTTTGGATGGCCGGGCCCTGCGTTTTCCGACCGTGGTGGTGCGGCCAGGCAAGCCCAACAAGGCCGCCTCCACCTTCGCCAGCTCGATCATCCGCGAGCCTTTGCAGGGTGAGCGGGCGATCTGCCCGGTTTCCGCCGACACGCCGATGTGGCTGGCCTCGCCGCGCAGTGTGGTGGAAAACGTGATTCGCGCCCACGACCGCCCGGCCGCCGATTTCGGCCCGTCACGGGCCTTGGCGATCCCCGGCTTTAGCACGCCTGTGGGCGAGATGGTCGAAGCCTTGAAACGTGTCGCCGGCAACAATGTCGCCGCCCTCATCGACTGGCGGCCCAACCCGGAGATCGAGAAAATCGTCTATGGCTGGCCGGCGCGCCTCGACCCGGCGCGGGCGCGCGCCCTCGACATGGTCGCCGACGAAACCATGGACGCGGTTATCCAGGCCTTTATCGAGGACGATCTGGACCCCGCCTTCCGTTAGCCGGCGCCGCCGGCTTAGGGCAGTTCGGAAAGCGTTTCGACCTGAGCCTCGGCCGATTCGGTGCTGCCGCCGGCTTTGATGATCGCTTGGTCGAGGTCCAGCTGATTGCAAAGCCCCAGCAAGACCGGATGGCGGGCCTGAATATTCTGCGTGTTCCAATGGCTGCGATCACGCACTTTGCCGATCGTGTCCTTGGTGGTGCCGATCAGCTTGGCGATTTGCGAATCTTTCAATTCCGGGGCGTGTTTGATCAACCAGGCGATGGCGTCCGGCTTGTCGCCGCGCTTGGCCACCGGCACATAGCGTGGCCCCTTGGTGCGGGCGACCGGCTTGGGCAGGGTGCTCTTGGCCGGCACCAGGCGCAAACTCTCATCGGTGCTGCAGCGCTCGATTTCCTCGCGCGTCACCTGGCCGTTGGCTACCGGGTCGAAACCCTGCATGCCGGGATTGACCTCGCCGTCGGCGATGGCCTGCACCTCAAGCGGATGCAACTGGCAAAAGTCGGCGATCTGATCGAAGCTGAGAGCGGTATTATCGATTAGCCAAACGGCGGTCGCTTTTGGCATCAGCGGTGTGGTCATGTTCCCTACCTCGGAGGCGCCGACGCGCGAGAGCCGTGCGCGGCCTGTTTTGCAACTATCCCAATCGGCTATATAGGTACCGCGAGGCAATCTTGCAACGCAATTGGCGGCGCATCTCCGCCGCCGGCGCCGCGGAGGAGGCAGCGATATGGTGTTCGACGATCTCGAGCCGCAAAAAAAGGCGGGTGGGCCACCCGCCGATTTATCGACCTGGAACATCGAGGATTTGCGCGACTACATCGCCGATTTACAGGCTGAAATCGTGCGTGCCGAAGCGATGATCGAAGAAAAACAGAGCGTTGGCTCGGCGGCCGACGCCTTGTTCAAAAAGAGCTAAGCCCGGCTTGAAGCAGGCGCCGTTTCACGTCATTGTTGCAGTGCAACAAAAGCGGAGACGGAAATGACCTTAAACGGGCGTGGCGCGATCGTCACCGGATCGACCAGCGGAATTGGCCTGGCCATCGCGCGGGCCTTGGCCGGCGAAGGGGCCAAGGTGATGTTAAACGGCCTTGGCGCGGCCGATGACATCGAACGCACGCGCGCCGATTTGGCCGCCGATACCGGGGCGACCATCGCCTATCACGACGCCGATATGCGCGACCCGGCGGCCATCGCCGCGATGGTCGAGGCGGCTAAGGCGGCCTTCGGCAGCGTCGACATTCTGGTCAACAACGCCGGTATCCAGCACGTCGCCAAGGTCGAGGATTTTCCCGCCGACCGCTGGGACGCGGTGATCGCGATCAATCTGTCCAGTGCGTTTCACGCCGCCGCCGCGGTGTTGCCGGCGATGAAAGCGGCCGGTTGGGGCCGAATCATCAATATCGCCTCGGCCCATGGGTTGGTCGCCTCGGCCGAGAAATCGGCTTATGTCGCGGCCAAACACGGCTTGGTCGGGTTGACCAAGGTGATCGCCCTCGAGACCGCCGGCAGCGGCGTGACGTGCAACGCGATTTGTCCGGGCTGGGTCTTGACCGCTTTGGTCGAAAAGCAAATTACCCAGCGGGCGGCGGCGGCCGGCCGGCCGTTTGAGCAAGAGGCCGAGACGCTGTTGCTCGAAAAGCAGCCGTCCGGCGCCTTCACCACGGTGGAACAGCTTGGCGCCACGGCGGTGTTCCTAACCAGCGCGGCGGCCGACAACATGACCGGCGCGTCCCTGTCGGTCGATGGCGGCTGGACCGCGCGTTGAATTGTCCTAATTGTCGCACCCTGCCGTTGCGGGCCAGCTTGCCGTTGACCCTCTTGAGGGTTTCTGTACCTTTTCCCTTGGCAAGTTGAACAGGGTAATAAAACTGCCGGCCGCGCGGAACAGCGCGGCTTTTTTTTTGCGCGCCCGGCGATTTCATAAATGCTGGATCAGCGCGCGAAGACTGGCGAAAGCGAACGGAACATGGCATGACAGACGTCCGCTGCGGCGTCGGCCGAACGCGTCGCGCCGGGTGGTGGCGAGTCTCGGAGGTGGACATGAGCGGCGACGGCAAAATCTTCGATTTCAACACATTGGCGTTGCACGCTGGACAGCGCCCCGACCCGGCGACCGGCGCCCGCGCGGTGCCGATTCACCAGACCACCTCGTATGTCTTCGAAAATGTCGATCAGGCGGCCTCGTTATTCAATTTGGAGCGGGCCGGGCATATTTACTCGCGCATCTCCAATCCGACCGTGGCGGTTTTCGAGGAGCGGATGGCCGCCCTCGATGGCGGTGTGGCGGCGGTGGCCACCGCTTCCGGCCATGCCGCTCTGTTCCTGACCATCGCCACCTTGATGGGCGAGGGCGGCCATATCGTCGCCTCCAACGCCCTCTACGGCGGCAGTCACAACCTGTTCAGCCATACGCTGCCGCGCTTCGGGATCACCACGACCAAGGTCGATCCCCGTGATTTGGACGCGTTTCGCGCCGCCGTTCGGCCGGAGACACGGCTGATTTTCAGTGAAGCCATCGGCAATCCCGGCTTGGAGATCACCGATATCGCCGGTCTGGCGGCGGTCGCCGGCGAGGCCAAATTGCCGTTGTTGATTGACGCCACTTTCGTCACGCCCTATCTTTGCCGACCACTCGACCTTGGCGCCCATTTGGTGATGCATTCGGCGACCAAATGGCTGGGCGGCCATGGTGTGGCGATTGGCGGTGTGGTCGTCGATGGCGGTAATTTCGATTGGGAGGCGAGCGGCAAATTTCCGACGCTGACCGAGCCTTACGCCGGCTACCACGGGCTCGATTTCGCCGAGGAATTTGGCCCGCAGGCATTTTCCATGCGCGCCCGCGCCGAGGGATTGCGTGACTTTGGCGCCTGCATGAGCCCAACCACCGCCTTTCATTTGCTTCAGGGCGTCGAGACATTGGGGCCGCGTATGGACCGTCATGTCGCCAACACCCAGGCGGTGGCCGCGTTCCTGGCCCAATCCGAGGCGGTCGCCTGGGTCTCCTATCCCGGATTGGAAAGTCACCCCGACCATGCTCTGGCCAAAAGCCAGATGCCAAAAGGCGCCGGCGCGGTGATCGCCTTTGGCATCAAGGGCGGCCGGGCGGCGGGCCGGAAATTTATCGAGCGGCTGACGGTCTGGTCCCATCTAGCCAATGTCGGGGATGCCAAATCACTGGTCATTCACCCGGCCAGCACGACCCATCAGCAAATGGACGCGGCGACCATGCAAAGCGTCGGTCTGACCGAGGATTTGGTGCGCCTGTCGGTGGGTTTGGAAGATGTCGACGATTTGACGCGCGATCTGGCCCAGGCCCTCAAAGCCGCCACCCGGGGAGCATAAGCGATGGAGATGACGGTTCACGGCGAAACGGTTTTCGCCGCCACCGGCGGCCGCGCCTGGGTCGCGGGGCAACCGATGGTGATGTTTTTGCATGGCGCCGGCATGGACCACACGGTATGGGCCCTGCAAACCCGCTATTTCGCGCACCACGGCTACAATGTGGCGGCGATTGATTTCCCTGGCCATGGCCGCTCATCGGGCGCGCCGCTGACCAGTATCGCGGCAATGGCCGATTGGGTGGCGGCGGCGGCCGAGGGCTGTGGCGCGGCGGACCTGCACCTGGTCGGCCATTCGATGGGCGCCTTGGTCGCCTTGGAACTGGGTGGGCGGACGCCGACGCCGGTCGTCGCGGCGGCGCTACTTGGTGTGGCCGCCGAAATGCCGGTTCATCCAAAGCTGCTGGCCGCCGCCGAGGCCGGCGACCATTGGGCCTTTGAAGCGATTGTCGATTGGGGGTTCGCCGCCGACGCCCATGTCGGCGGCCAGGCGGCGCCCGGCACATCGGTGACCGGCGCCGGTTTACGCTTGCTGGAAAGTGGCGATCCGGCCGCCCTGGCCCGCGACTTCAGCGCCTGCGACAGCTACCAGGAGGCGGCGGCGCGGGCGGCGACGATGCGGGCGCCCTGCCTGGTGCTGACCGGCGCGCGCGATAAAATGGCGCCGGCCGGTAAGGCGCGGCCACTGGCCGAAGCTTTGGCGGCGGGGCGGCTGGAAACCCTGCCGGCGACCGGGCACATGATGATGGTCGAGGCGCCGGACCGCACCTTGGATAGTTTGATCACTTTTTTCGATAGCGTGGCGGCGCGGTAAACATGGCGGAAACCCAAGGTCAAACGCGTGCCGATTTCCCGTTTTTCATGGATATCCCGACGCGCTGGATGGACAACGACGCTTACGGCCACGTCAACAATGTCCAGTATTACTCATTCTTCGACACCGTGGTGAACGCCCATTTGGTGCGGTTCGGCGGGCTCGACGCCAATGCCAGCCCGGTAATTGGCCTAGTCGTCGAAAGCAGATGTCAGTTCAAAAAATCGCTGTATTTCCCGGGAACGGTGAACTGCGGCCTGCGCTGTGTCAAAATTGGCCGCACCAGCGTGACTTATGAAATTGGCTTGTTCCGGGAGGGGGACGCGGAAATCGCCGCCCTTGGCCATTTCGTCCATGTCTATGTCGAGCGGGCCAGCCAAACGCCGACGCCAATTCCCGCCGAACGGCGGGCGGCGATGGAACGGATACAGGTCTTCACTGGCGATTAACGCGTCGCCCGCCGCGATCAAGGGACGCGGTGGGCGACCCAGGGGCCGCCCACCGCCCTTACGCGGCGATGGTTACGCCGCGACGGTTACGCCGCTTTGTGGGCGAGGCTGGGGGTGGTTTTGATGGCGATGGTTCGCGGCTTCATCGCCTCGGGCACTTCGCGCACCAGATCGATGTGCAGCAGGCCGTTGACCATTTCGGCGCCGGTCACTTTGATGTGATCGGCGAGGTCAAAGCGCCGCTCAAAGGCGCGCGTGGCGATCCCGCGGTGGAGAAATTTGCCAGCCGCGCCATTGTCATCGGCCGCCTCGCTGTGGCGGCCGGCGACCACCAAGCTATTGTCCTGGGCGGTCACTGTCACATCTTCGCGGTCGAAACCGGCGACCGCCATGGTGATGCGGTAATTGTCCTCGTCGACACGTTCGATGTTGTAGGGCGGGTAGCTGTTCTGCGCGCTGGTCTCGGCGGCGTGCAGATGATGATCGAGCATTCGCGCCATCCGGTCGAAACCAACCGAGGAGCGGAAGATCGGGGAGAAATCAATGGTTCGCATGATGCCACATCCTTTCCGTAAGCAACGTGGGTTTCCAGAGCGCCAGCCCACACGGGGCCTGGCGGTTGACACCGGGTCCTCGACGAGGCCCCCGGCTCTTCAACAGGTGGGAAATGGTTTCGCCGATTCAAGAGATTTCGGCGGCCCATAAAAAAGGACGCCAAAAGGCGCCCTTCCCGGTCGGCTTGGAACCCGCTGGCTTACTTCAGGCCAAGACCCGCGAAACGTTTGTTGAAGCGCGCGACCTGACCGCCGCTGTCGACGATGCGATGTTGGCCAGTCCACGCCGGATGGCTGGACGGATCAATCTCCAACTTCAATGTGTCACCGGCGGCGCCCCAAGTGGTGCGGGTCTTGAATTCGGTACCGTCGGTCATCACGACCGTGATTTCGTGATAATCAGGATGGATATCGGCCTTCATCGTGCGTACTCCTCGGCGCGCCATGCGCTGGTCGATCAGAGGCCGGAGGTATAACCGACGGTGGCGGGGCACGCAAGACCGCAATCGCGGCGAGGTGCCGCGGCGACGAAAATCGCTGGGCAAGGGCCGTGGGCATCGCTAAATGAGGGGTCGCGACAACCGGAGTTAGCTCACTGATGGCCCTGAGCGCGCCTTCTTTCGCCTCGCGCGATGATGCCGCCACTTCCACCGGGCGCCGCGATTTGCGGCCGCTCCGTTACCTGCTGCGCTACGTTGGGCGCTATCGCCGGCAATTGGCGCTGGCGGCGGTGGCTTTGGTGGTGGCGGCAGGCACGGTTCTGGGGCTCGGCCAAGGGCTGCGCTTGCTGGTCGATCGCGGCTTTGGTGGACGCGATCCGGCTTTGCTTGACGCCGCCTTGGTGGTGCTGTTGGCGGTGGTGCTGTTATTGGCGCTGGCCAGCTTTTTGCGCTTTTACATGATCTCCTGGGTTGGCGAGCGAGTGGTCGCCGATTTGAGACGGGATGTGTACAGTCATGTTCTGACCCTTAGCCCCGGTTTTTTCGAGACGCGGCGGACCGGCGAAGTGCTGTCGCGGCTGTCCACCGACACCACCCTGGTACAGGTGGTCGTCGGCTCCTCGGTGTCGATCGCCCTGCGCAATTTGCTGCTGCTGGTCGGCGGCCTGATCATGCTGCTGGTGACCAGTGCCAAGCTCACCGGGTTGGTATTGCTGGTGGTACCGATCGTGGTGGCGCCGATTGTCTTGCTGGGTCGGCGGGTGCGCGCCTTGTCCCGCGACAGCCAGGACCGGGTCGCCGATGTCGGCGTGTATGTTGAGGAAACCTTGACCGGCATCCGCGCGGTGCAAGCCTTCGTCCATGAGGCGGTCGACCGCCAACGGTTTGGCGTGCGGGTGGAAGACGCGTTCGCCACCGCCATTCGCCGGGTGCGCACTCGCGGGATTTTGACGGCCATCGTGATCGCACTGATTTTTGGCGCCGTTGCGGTGATTTTGTGGATTGGCGGGCGTGACGTTCTGGCCGGCCGGATCAGTGCCGGCGAGCTTTCCTCCTTCGTGTTTTACGCCGCCGTGGTGGCTGGCGCGGTCGGCGCCTTATCCGAAGTGGTGGGCGACTTGCAGCGCGCCGCNGGCGCGACNGAACGTTTGTTCGACCTGTTGGCGACCGCGCCCGAGATCGCCGCGCNGGCCGCCCCAACGGCNTTGCCGGCGCCGCCNGTNGGCCGCATNGCGTTCGAGCAGGTGCGGTTTTTCTATCCTTCCCGCCCGGATAGCCCGGTCCTGGNCGATTTTACCTTGGTGGTCGAACCGGGCGAGACGGTCGCCCTNGTGGGGCCGTCGGGCGCCGGTAAAACCACCGTTTTCCAACTCTTGCTGCGATTTTACGACCCCAGCGACGGCCGCATTCGTTTCGATNGTGTCGACCTGCGGGCGGCCGATCCGGCGGCGGTGCGCGCGGCCATCGGTTTGGTGCCCCAGGACCCGATCCTATTCTCCGACACGGCGGCGGAAAACATTCGCTACGGCCGGCCGGACGCGGACATGGCGGCCGTACGCGCGGCCTCTGAAATCGCCAACGCCAATGATTTCATTGACCAATTGCCGGCTGGTTTCGACAGTCATTTGGGCGAAAAAGGCGTGCGGCTTTCAGGCGGCCAGCGCCAGCGAGTCGCCATCGCGCGGGCGGTATTGAAGGATCCGACCCTTTTGCTTTTGGACGAGGCGACCAGTTCCCTCGACGCCGAAAGCGAGCGCGCGGTGCAGGCCGCCTTGGAAAAGGTCATGGAGGGGCGGACCACCCTGGTGATCGCCCATCGTTTGGCGACGGTGTTAAAGGCCGACCGCATTATCGTGATGGATCAAGGGCGGGTGGTGGCCAGCGGCACTCACACCCAATTATTACGTGACAACCCGCTATACGCCCGTCTGGCCGCGCTACAATTCGCGGTGGCCGGCTAGCGTTGGGTTAGTTTCATCTCGATCCGCCGGTTTCGGCGCAGGCCAAATTCATCGGGCCGTGGATCGATAGGTTGGAACTGACCGTAACCGGTGGCCGCCAAATGCTTGGCCGGCACCCCTTGGGTGATCAGGTACTGCACCACCGATATCGCACGCGCCGCCGACAGGTCCCAGTTATCGCGGAACCGCTCGTTAAAGATCGGCACACTGTCGGTGTGGCCGTCAACCTGTAGCACCCAGTTGATGTCGGCCGGGATCTTGGGGATCAAATCGCGCAGGGTGTCGGCGAATTGGCTCAGGCGTTCTTTCCCCTTTTCGCCGATATCGGCCGAGCCGGAGGCGAACAACACCTCGCTTTGGAAGACGAAGCGGTCGCCGACAATGCGAATATCGCGGCGGTCGGCCAGCACTTCGCGCAGGCGGCCGAAAAACTCCGAGCGGAAGCGCGCCAGTTTTTGGACTTCAGTGGCCAAGGCGGCGTTCAGGCGCTGACCAAGATCGACGATTTTGACTTTTTGCGCCTCGTTTTCCGACTCGCTGGCTTGAAGGGCCGCCTGGATACTAGCGAATTGCTTGCGCAACTCGACGATTTGCAGGTTCAGCAAGGTGACTTGGGCCAACGCCTCCTCGGAGGCTTTTTGGGCGGCGGTCAATTGCCCCTGGGTTTCCGTCAAGGTCTCGACGCTCAGATCATATTGCGAGGTTAGCTCCGCGAGGGAGATTTCGCGCGCCGCGAGTTGTTCTTGGGCCAACAGGGTTTTGTCCTGCTGGTCGCGCAGTCGGGTCAGCAGCTTGCTGCCGCGCAGGCGGGCTTGGCCGAGGGCCTCTTGCACCGCCGCCGCGGTTTCCTCAAGGCTTTGTTTCTCGCCTTCCAACGTTTGCTTGTCGGCGCTCAGGGTATCGCGCGCGGCAACCAACCCCGCGACCTGTTTTTCCAAATCGACGCGCACCGTCTCAAGCGCCGCGATGTCGCGCCGGAGCCGCTCCAACTCGGCCAGTTGCAGTTCGATTTTTTCGCGGTCGGCGGCGATGATCTGGGTGGCGTCGGTTAGCTCGGCGGCGAATTCATCGCGTTTCTGGGTGACGATCTCGAGTTCTTCCTCGACCGCGCGCAATTTGCCGACCAAGGCGTCGCGTTCTTTGATTACCGCGAGCAGTTGGTCCTTCACCGCGCCATCGCCGCTTTGCAATTCAACAATCCGCTTCTGCAAGGCGGCGCGTTCAGAGAGCGCTTCGGCCAACCGGCTTTCCAGGGTTTCCTGCTGGGCGGCGATCGATTTGATCCGCGCCTCGGCGCGATCGCGGGCGATTAGGGAGGCTTGCAGATCCAGCGTCAATTGCGCCTTGCTAGCGCGCAGCTCAGCGTTGCTGTCGCGCTCCATGGCCAGCAGATCGACCAATTCGCTGACCTGTTGCTGGAGGCGCGACAGCGCTTCATCGCGGCCGGTCAGCGCCTGGGTCAGGTAAAATTGCGCCACAATGAAGATCATCAACACAAAGATGATGACCATCAGCAGCGTCGCAAGCGCGTCAACGAAGCCGGGCCAGATATTGGTGTCGCGATTGCGGTGACGTTTGGCGAGCAGGCTCATTGGCGAAGCTCCCCCGTCAGGCGCGAATGCCGGCGCCGCCGGGCATCATCGCTCGCCTTCGGCGAGGGCCGCGATGGTGCGCGCCAGCAAACGAATTTCCTGGCGAATCTCCTCCACCGCCTGGACCCGCGCCTCGCCGCTGTCGTCGACCTGGCGGGTCAGCAGGGCCTCAATATTGCGAAGATGCGTGCGACTCACCTCGTCGCGTGTCTGGCTCGGCATATCACCGAGGCGCGCGACGGTGCGCGCGACTTCGCTTTGGCTGGTGGCGATATCGGCGAGGCTGGCGTTCTGGACCTCTAAAAGGTCGGCCACCCGCGCGATACGCTCACTCAATTGCACCATATTGCTGGCGCTCTGCCGCCGCTCGTCTTCGTTGCGCGACATGATGCGTTGAAGCTTATCCAGGCTCTCGCCGGTTTGTTCGAGCAACGCCTGTTGATATGCGGTTGCCGAAACCTCGCCATCGGCGAGCACGCCGCCGCCACTGGACAGACGCGTGAGGCTGGACAGCCATTCCTCAAGCTCGTTGTAAAAACGGTTCTGCGCCTGGCCCAATTGCAGGTCGAGAAATCCCAGGATCAGTGATCCGGCGAGCCCGAACAGCGAGGAACTAAAGGCCGTCGCCATGCCGGCCAGAGGCGACTCCAAGCCAGCTTTCAAATTGGCGAACACATCGACCAGATTGCCACTTTCAATCGATAGATTGCCGATCACCTGGGCGACCGCGCCGACGGTCGTTAGCAGGCCCCAAAAAGTACCCAGCAAGCCCAGAAAAATCAGCAAACCGATCAGATACCGCGACAGATCGCGCGACTCGTCGAGACGTGTCGCCAAACTATCCAAAAGCGAACGCAGAGACAGGGTCGACAGGCTCATCCGCTCGTCCCGGCGTTCGCCAATCATCGCCGCGATCGGGGCCAAAAGGCGCGGCGCGTCGATCATCGACAGACCCGGCTGCTGGCGCCGAAAACTTTCGATCCAAGCGACTTCCGGGCGCAGGCGCACGACCTGTCGGAGGGCGAAGAGGATGCCAATCAGCAAGGCGGCCAAAATCATCCCGTTGAGCGCCGGATTGGCCAAGAAGGCGTCAACCAGTGGGGCGTAAAGAAAACCGGCGATGATGCCCACGATGATCAAAAAGCCGATCATCCGAACCAGGGTTTGCGCGGGATTGGTCACGTCGCATCCTCCGCGGCGAATGGTTAACGACAGGTGATCGACGGCTTATTGATCGATCAGCCGGATTTCGACCAGGTCGCGGGGCGTCACCTTATCACGGTCGCCACGCGCCCAAAGATGCATGCGCGTGCTAAGAACGCCTTTATCAATCAAGGCCGCGCGGATCGCGATGGCGCGCGAAAAGGACAGCCGGCGCGCAGCCCCGGCGCCGCCCTTGCGGCTATCGGCATGGGCTCGGATCGAGATTTTCTTTCCCGTGTCGGCGGCGAGAAGAGCGGCGACATCGCCAATCGCCCGCCGACCCTCGTCGGTCAAATCGGCGCTGTCGGCCGCGAAGACGATGCGCCAGTCACGCGCGCCCGCGGCCGGCGCGTTCGGCGTTTGCGCCTCGACGCGGACTCGCGGGGCCACCGCCGCCACCTTTGCCGCCGGCTTCGGCGCGCTGGTCACCGGCGGTTTGGGCGGCACCGGTTTAGCGACCACCGGTTTCGCCATCACCGGTTTTTTTGAGGCCGGCTTTTTGGCCGCGGTTTTGATCGCTGCCGGCGTCACCGGCGCCGGTTTTTTCGGGGCCGCCATGGGGGCTTTGATAACGGGGGTCTTGGACACCGGTTTGCGGATTGGCGTCTGGGTCACCGGTGGGCGCGGCGCCGCGCGGGCCGGCACGCGGACCACCAGGCGCTCACGGGTCGGCGGTTGCGGGACCGGCATGCGCAGGGCGGTGCTCGACCGCCCGGCCGCCGGCGGCAAGCGCAGGGCGTCGCGCAAACTGGGCGTCGCGACGCCTCCGGGGGGTTGGGCGGTCGCGGCCGTCATGGCCGGCCGCGGCGACAACAGACGGGGCAGATTGGGCGCCGGGCCCAGACGATTTAATACCCCCAGGTCAACTTCCACCGCCGCTTTACCCGAGCCGACGATGATGGTTCGGGCGTTTTGCGCCAGGGCGGTGCCGGCCTGACCAATGGCGGCGGTCAAGGCCAAAGCCAAACAAAGCCTGCTTGTGACGTTGAAAACCGTCATCCGCCGCACCTCACGTTCGATTAGTCACCGCTGCTTATACCAAAAGCCGGCGGGGGGACCAAGAATACCGTTAGCGGGCCGCCGCGCCATGGGTTCGAAAGGTTTTGAGCAAATCGCGGTGGACCGCGCCGTTGGCGGCGATGATCTCGCCGCCGTCGATGCGCGGCTGACGGCCTTTGAAGTCGCTGACCATGGCGCCGGCCTCGCGGGCGATGACGATGCCGGCGGCGACATCCCAGGGCGATAGCCCGACTTGCCAAAAGCCATCCAAGCGGCCGGCCGCGACATAGGCCAGATGGAGAGCGGCCGCGCCCAGGTCGCGCACGGTTGCACGCTGGCCGATGTCGGCGGCGAGCGCCCGCGCCTCGGCGTGGTGGGGTTTGCCGGCGAACGAATGGCTGGTGGCCAGCGCGCAATCGGCCAATAGCTGGCGGCCGGAGACACGTACCCGTTGATCGTTGAGGTAGGCGCCCTTGCCCTTTTCGGCGTGGAACAATTCGTCGCGCAAGGGATCGTAGATCACACCGGCGACGATTTCGCCTTTTTGCTCTAGGCCCACTGAAATCACGAAAAACGGAATGCCATGCAGAAAATTGGTGGTCCCGTCGACCGGATCGATGATCCAGCGCTGACCCTCGAAATTAGTGCTTTCGACCGGCGCGTCCTCTTCGGTGAGAAACCCGAAATCGGGGCGCGCGAAAGCCAACTCCTCGCGCAGAATGCGGTCGGTGCGGATATCGGCCTTGCTGACGAAATCACCGGGCCCTTTGCGCGAGACTTGGAGTTTTTCAACTTCACCAAAGTCGCGCACCAATGGCCGCGCGGCCTTGTAACAGGCTTTGGTGATCACATTGATGATTGCCGAGCGGGCGGCCATCTTAGGCCTTGCCGACGTAGGTACCGTCGGATGGCTTGACGACGATGCGGGTGCCCGCCTCGATATGCGGCGGCACCATTACCTTAACGCCGTTTTCCAAAATCGCCGGCTTGTAGGACGAGGACGCGGTCTGCCCTTTAACCACCGCGTCGGCCTCGACCACTTCCATGTCCACCGTGTCGGGCAATTGCACCGACAGCGGCTCGCCCTCGTAGCTTTCGATGATGACTTGCATGCCGTCTTGCAGATAGGCCGCTTGCTCGCCCAAGTTGGCGGTTGGCACGCTCACCTGGTCGAAAGTTTCGGAATCCATGAAGGTGACGAAATCGTCATCGCTGAACAGGTATTGGCTGTCGCGTTGCTCAAGCTGCACGCGTTCGACCGTCTCGGTGGCGCGAAACCGCTCGTTCAACTTGGTGCCGTCGCGGATGTCACGTAATTCGACCTGGGCGAAGGCGCCGCCCTTGCCCGGTTTGACCGCGTTGATCTTGACCGCCACCCATAACCGCTCCTTGTGCTCGATCACATTGCCGGGGCGGATCGCGTTGCCATTGATTTTCATCGGAAGTGCCGCTCTGTCGTTGAAGTCAGTCGATGCCGGCGGGTTGTAACAAGCCGCACCCACGGTGACAATCAGGTTTCAAGGCCGGTCCGATAGGCCGCGGTCAGGTCCGCGCCGCGCCGATCGCCTGGTGCAGGGCGTCGACGCCGGCGGCTGGGCCGGCGGGATGGTGCCAAACCGCGCCGACAACCGCCAGGAAGTCGGCGCCGGCGCGCACCAGGGGGGCGCAGTTATCGGCGGTAATGCCGCCGATGGCGACCGCCGGGACTACCGCGATATCCGACCACCAAGCCAGCAAATCCGGTTCGGCGTGGTGGCGCACCTCTTTCGTGGCGGTGCCGAAGAAGGCGCCGAAGGCGACGTAGTCGGCGCCGTGTTCGGCCGCCGTCATGGCCAAATGTCGGGAGTCGTGACAGGTGACACCGATCATCGCTTGGGCGCCGAGCAGGGTGCGTGCCGCCGCATAGGGGCTGTCTTCCTGGCCGATGTGCACGCCGTCGCAGCCGGTCTCGGCGGCGAGATCGGGGCGGTCGTTCATTAACACGGGCACCCCGCGGGCATNGGCCACCGGCAGAATCGCGGCGGCGGCCGCGCGAATGGCGTCGTCATCGACGTCTTTCATGCGCAATTGCAGGCAGGCCACCGGGCCGCCGTCGAGGGCGGCGGCCAGGTCATCGACAAACGCCGCCGGCGAAAAGGCCGGCGGCGTGATCAGGTAAATCTCGGTGCTTGGCGTGGGATCGCTCACGCCTTGCCCTTGTAGATGTCAATGATCGTGTTGAGCATGGCGATGGCTTCCTCACGCGGCCGCTGGAAGGTGTTGCGGCCGATGATCGAGCCCGAGGCGCCGCCCTGGTACAATTGGCGAATCTCGCCCAGCAGGCCGTCCAGGTCCTTGGCCTCACCGCCCGAGAACACCACGATGCGGCGGCCGTTGAAAGTGGCCTGCACGACATGGGCGATGCGGTCGGCCNAGGTGTCGATTTTGATCGCATTGGCCTCATAGGCTTTTTTGGCGGCGGCCAATTCGAGATGGGCGGTNGGCGGTTTAACCTTGATGATATGGGCGCCGAGAAGGGCCGCCATATGGGCGGCATAGGCGACGATGTCGACCGCCGTCTCGCCCTCTTTGGACAGGTCGCCGCCGCGCGGATAGGACCAGACCACCACGGCTAAACCGCAGGCTTTGGCCTCTTCGGCCATTTCCTGAATTTGGCCCATCATGTCATAGGCGCCGTCGGAGCCGGGGTAGATGGTGAANCCGATGGCCGCGCACCCCAGGCGCAGCGCCTCCTGCACCGAACCGGTGATGGCCTGCACCGGCGCCGCTTTGTCGCGAGACAAGGAATTGGCGCTGTTGACCTTCATGATCGTCGGGATCTGCCCNGCGAAGCTATCGGCGCCGGCCTCCAACATGCCGAGNGGCGCCGCATAGGCCGATAAGCCGGCGTCAATCGCCAAGCGGAAGTGGTAGTGCGGGTCGTAGCCCTCCGGGTTGGGCGCGAAGCTCCGCGCCGGNCCATGCTCGAAACCTTGGTCNACCGGCAAGATCACCAGCCGGCCACTGCCGCCCAGTTTACCTTGCATCAAAATGCGGGCGAGGTTGGCCTTGGTGCCTGGCGAGTCGGCTTCGTAATTGTCGAGAATGCGTTTGACGCGTTGGGTGATTTTCATGGGGCGAGATCTCCTTNGGGCGCGCAGCCGGCGCTTACAGGGTTTGGGCCAGCGCGGCGGTTGTATCNAACATGCGGTTCGAAAAACCCCACTCATTGTCGTACCAGCTCAGCACGCGCACCAGGTTGCCTTCGATCACCTGCGTTTGGTTGAGGTCAAAGGTCGAGCTATGGGGATTATGGTTGAAGTCGATCGACACCAAAGGCTGATCGTTGACGCCGAGGATGCCTTTCAGCGGCCCCTCGCCGGNNGCCNCCACGACCGCNGCGTTGACCGCGTCAACCGTCGTNGCCGNTTTGGGGATGAACTTGAAGTCGATGAGGCTGACATTAGANGTCGGCACCCGAATCGCGGTGCCGTCCAGCTTGCCGGCCAACTCAGGCAGTACCAGGCCGACCGCTTTGGCGGCGCCGGTCGAGGTTGGGATCATCGANCTGCCGGCCGACCGCCCGCGGTACAGATCCTTGTGCATCACGTCGAGGGTCGGCTGGTCGCCGGTGAANGCGTGAATGGTGGTCATATAGCCACGTTCAATGCCAATCGCCTGGTTCAGCACATGGGCCACCGGCGCCAAGCAGTTAGTGGTGCAGGAGGCGTTGGAAATGACCGCGTGATCGGCGGTGAGTTGCTGGTGNTTGACGCCGTAAACCACCGTCAGGTCGGCGCCGCTGGCGGGCGCCGAGACAATCACCTTTTTGGCTCCGGCGGCGATATGCTTGGCGGCGTCCTCGCGTTTCGTGAACAGCCCGGTGCATTCCAGCACAATGTCAACGCCATTGGCGCCATGGGGNAGTTGCGCCGGGTCCCGTTCGGCGGTGACCTTGATCGGTCCCTGGCCAACATCGATGGTGTCGCCATCGACCACTACATCGCTGGCCAGGCGGCCATGGTTGGAATCCCAGCGCAGCAAATGAGCGTTGGTTTCGACCGGGCCAAGGTCGTTGATGGACACCACNCGAATATCATCGCGGCCGCTTTCCACCAGNGCGCGCAGAACCAACCGGCCGATCCGGCCAAAGCCGTTAATGGCGACATTCGCGTGAGCCATGTCTCACTTCCTCCCCAATTCTTTTGTTATCAACATTGAAATTACCTCAGCCGGCCAGTTGAGCGCGCGCCGCCGCCGCGACCGCGTCGGCGGTGATCCCGAAATGTTCGAACAAATCGCCGGCCGGCGCCGACTCGCCGAAACCGGACATGCCGACAAAGGCGCCATCACGGCCCAGCAAGCGGTCCCAGCACTGGCGGACGCCGGCTTCGACCACGACCAGGGCGACGCCGGGCGGCACCACGCTGTCTTGATAGGCCGCCTCCATCGTCAAGAAGCGGTCGAGGCATGGCATTGAGACCACCGCGGTGGCGATGCCTTCGGCCTCCAACATGGTTCGCGCGTCATTGGCCAAAGCCACTTCCGAGCCACTGGCGACCAGGGTCACCTGGCGTGGCCCGGCGCTTTCCGGGGTCAGCACATAGCCGCCCGCGAGGCACGGGTTGTCGGCGCGTGAATCGGTGCGCTGCGGCGGCAAGCCTTGCCGACTGAGGGCCAGCACCGAAGGCGAGGCGCGGTCGGTCACGGCCGCCGCCCAACACTCGGCGGTCTCAACCGCGTCGGCGGGTCGATAGACATTGAGGTTGGGAATCGCGCGCAGGGCGGCCAAATGTTCGACGGGCTGATGTGTCGGGCCGTCTTCGCCAAGGCCGATGGAATCGTGGGTCATCACATAAATGCAACCGAGCCCCATCAGCGCCGCCAAGCGGATCGACGGGCGGCAATAATCGGTGAACACCAAAAACGTCCCGCCGGCCGGGATCACGCCGCCGTGCAGGGCCATGCCGTTCATCGCCGCCGCCATGGCGTGTTCGCGCACGCCGTAATAGAGGTAGTTGCCATCCGGTTGATCGGCGGTGATCGGCGTCATCGCTGACACTTTGGTATTGTTGGAGCCGGTCAAATCGGCGGAACCGACAATCAAGCTGGGAACTGCCGCGACCAGCGCCTCGATGGCGTTTTGCGAGGCCACGCGGCTGGCGATTTTCGGCGGCTCTTCGGCCAGGTCGGCCTTTAACGCGGCGATCGCCGGCACCGCGGCTTCGGTCGGGCAGGTCAACGCGGCGGTGAAATCGGAACCGTTGGGCGCCGCCGACACCCGCGCCTGCCACGCGGCGCGGGCGGCTTGGCCGCGGCCGCCGGTGGCGGTCCAGGCGGCGCGAACGTCGTGGGGAATGTCGAACGGCGGATGGGACCAGCCGAGTGCCGCGCGCGTCGCCGCGATCTCATCGTCGCCCAGGGGGGCGCCATGCGCGCCGGCGTCGCCGGCCTTGTTGGGCGCGCCATAGCCGATCACCGTGCGGCAGGCGATCAACACCGGGCGATCACTGTTTTGAGCGGCGCGCAACGCGTCGGCGATGGCCGCCGGGTCGTGGCCGTCAATCGCCTGGCAGGCCCAACCCGAGGCGGCGAAACGGGCCAATTGATCGTCCGAGGTGGTGAGCGACACCGGCCCATCGATGGAGATGCCGTTGTCGTCGAAGAGGACGATCAGTTTCGACAGCTTGTGATGGCCGGCCAGTGAAATCGCTTCCTGGCTGATGCCCTCCATGAGGCAACCGTCGCCGGCGATCACATAGGTGCGGTGATCAACCAGGTCGTCGCCCCAACGGGCGGCCAAGGTGCGTTCGGCCATGGCCATGCCGACGGCGTTGGCGAGGCCTTGGCCGAGTGGGCCGGTGGTGGTCTCAATGCCGCCGGCGACGCCGTATTCCGGGTGGCCGGCGGTCCGCGCGCCGAGTTGGCGAAACTTTTTCAGCTCATCCAGCGGGAAATCGTCATAACCGGTCAAATGCAAAAGCCCGTAAAGCAGCATCGAACCATGGCCGGCCGATAGGATGAAGCGATCACGGTCGGCCCAATCGGGCGCCGTCGGATCGAATTTTAGAAAATCGGTAAATAAAACGGTGGCGACATCGGCCATGCCCATTGGCATGCCTGGATGTCCGCTGTTGGCCGCTTGTACCGCGTCCATCGCCAGCGCGCGCAGGGCATTGGCCATGGTTCGGGCCGGCACCGCGGCGGAAAGGGACGAGACGTCGGATGAGGGCATGGGTCGAGCTCACTTCGCTGGCCGGAAACGGCGGAAAACGTCGGCCCGCCACACCGCCTTGATACCGCCGCGCGAGCGAGAGCCACAAGCACGTCGTTGGTGAAAACACCGGCGAAAATGCCGGCCCCAGGAAGCCTCGTCAACTGAAGAAATGACGCTGCATGGGTCGACCGCCGGGTCATCTCCATCCGGCTCATACCCGGCCGTGCCGGCCGGCGCCGCGGCGTTTGTTGACGCGGTGGCTTGGCGACCCGTATGGTGATAAAACTTTAAGGAATGAGCGTTACTTGTTGGAATTAATTAGAGAGCCGACATGAGCCGATTGGAAAGCGCGCGCGCCCGGCTGGAGGGCGCGATCAATCGCCTCGAAGAGGTTTTGCGCGCCGGTCAGGCGGCCGCCGGTGACGACCCGGCCGCCATGCAGCGGCAACTCGCCGCCATGCGCGCCGACCATGCCGCTTTGTCGTCGGTGACCGACGAGGTAATCGAACAACTGGACCAGACCATTGAGCGGTTGGAAACCGTGCTCGGAGAGCAATAGGCGATGGGCCAGGTTGATATTGCCATTAACGGTAAGACCTATCGCATCGCCTGCGAGGATGGCGAGGAGCAACGCCTCAGCAATTTGGCGGCGATGGTCGACGCCCATGTCCATGATCTGATTGAGCAAGTCGGCCAAATCGGTGAAAGCCGGCTGTTGGTGATGGCGAGTTTACTGATTGCCGATGAGTTCGTCGACTTGCGCGACAGCCGTGATGAGGCGGTCGTCGACGATGCGCCGGGCGATGATAATCTGGCGCTGGAGGCGGAGGAACGGGCGGCCGCCGCCCTCGACGCCCTGGCCGAGCGCATCGAGCGCATCGCCGACAGTTTGGCGGTGACCTGACACCCCTTTTCCGCATGGCCGGGTGACAAGGGCCGACGGGCGAGCTACAACAGGCCCGACGGTTGCTGCCTGGTGCGTTAGGCCACGCAAATCCCTGGGGCTATACTCCATTATCCTTGGGAGCTGCCTCTGTCGAGATTGCGGTCTCGGTATTGCGGCGCCCACCTGCAAGAGCAGGCACCAGAGGATCGCATGGATGCCGACGGCCAAGGTGGCTCCGTCATGAAATGTTAGGCGGAGGTGAGTTTGCCAGCCGGCTTTACCCTCGCGCCGCCGGCGATGGGCGGCGCCAAACGAACGCTCCGCCACGCGGCCGCCGAGGTGCGCGCGCGGGCCGCCGACGCGGCGGTCACGGCGGCGGGCCAGATCGCCGACCACTTCATCGCCTGGCGACGCCCGCTCAGCGGTGACGTGGTGGCGGTTTATTGGCCGATCCGCAGCGAGTTGGACACCCGCCCCCTGATCCGTCAGTTGCACGCGATCGGTTGCCGCGTCGGCTTACCGGCGGTCGCTGGTCGCGCCGCGCCCCTGACTTTTCGCCTGTGGACCCCGGACACTGTGATGGAACCCGGCGCGATGGGCATCGACGTGCCGCCGACAATGGCCGAGGAAGTGGTGCCGCGCACCGTTGTCGCGCCATTGTTGGCGTTTGATCGGCGCGGCTATCGACTGGGCTATGGCGGTGGGTACTATGACCGCACCCTGGCCAATTTGCGCGACGGTGACGGGGTTTTGGCGGTAGGGGTCGGTTATGCCGCCCAAGAAGTGGCGGCGATACCGGTGGAGGATCATGATGCGCGCCTCGACGCGATCGTGACCGAGGCCGGGGTTCTTGAATTCGGGGTGTGAGGGGCCATGCGGGTCTTGTTCTTAGGAGATGTGGTCGGCCGGTCCGGGCGAGAAAAGGTGTTTCAGTCATTGCCCGACTTGCGCCGTCGCTTGGCGCTCGACTTCGTCGCCGTCAACATCGAAAACGCGGCCGGCGGCTTCGGGGTCACCGAAAGTATCTGCACCGATATGTTTGACGCCGGCGCCGATGTCCTCACCTCCGGCAACCATATTTGGGACAAGCGGGAGATTATCGCTTACATCGACAACGAGCCGCGCTTGCTGCGACCGTTGAACTATCCGGCCGACACGCCCGGGCGTGGCGCCAGTCTACACGAGATCGGCGACGGCCGGCGGGTTCTGGTGGTCAATGTGATGCTGCGGCTATTCATGGACGCGTTGGACGACCCTTTCGCCGCCGTCGAGCGTGAAATCGCCGATATGCCCCTTGGCTATGGCGCCGATTTCATTCTCGTCGACATGCATGGCGAGGCGAGCAGCGAAAAAATGGCGATGGGCCATTTGCTCGATGGTCGGGTGAGCTTGGTGGTTGGCACCCACACCCACGTGCCGACCGCCGATCACGCGGTTTTGGCCCATGGCACGGCCTATCAAACCGACGCCGGCATGTGCGGCGATTATGATTCCGTCATCGGCATGAAGAAAGACGCGCCGATTGATCGGTTCACGCGCAAAATGCCAAGCGCGCGGTTGGAGCCGGCCGACGGTGACGCGACGCTGTGCGGGGTGTTTGTCGAAACCGACGACGCCAGCGGATTGGCGCGGCGGATCGCGCCGGTGCGCCTAGGCGGTCAATTGTCGCCGGCCTGGCCCGAGTGAGCGGCGATGGGTGAGGCCTGGCGCAGCATCAGCCAAGCGGATATTTTCGCCGCCCATCGGCGCATCGCCGGCGCCGTCACCCGCACCCCGCTGATCCGCGCCCATGCGCTGAGTGACCGGTTGGGCGGTGAAATTTGGTTCAAACTGGAAAGCTTGCAGCCGACCGGCGCCTTCAAACTGCGCGGCGCGACCAATGCCCTCAGCCAATTACCGGCGGCCGCCAAGGCGGCGGGCGTGGTTTGTGTGTCGACCGGCAATCATGGCCGCGGTCTGGCCCATGCCGGCCGGGTCCTGGGAATTCGGGTGGTTGTTTGCATGTCGTCGCTGGTGCCGGCGGTCAAAGTCGAGGGCATCCGCAAGCTCGGCGCCGAGGTGCGCATCCACGGCGCCAGTCAGGACGAGGCCCAGGGCGAGGTCGACCGGCTGATCGCCGAGGAAGGCTTGGTCGAGGTCGGCCCCTTCGACGATCCGGCGGTGATCGCCGGTCAAGGGACGGTCGGTCTGGAAATTTTGGAGGACATGGCCAAACTGGACCAGGTCGTGGTGCCCCTGTCCGGAGGCGGGTTGATTTCCGGCGTCGCGCTGGCTCTCAAAACCGCGTCACCGGCGATTGAGGTGCATGGTGTGACCATGGCCGAAGGCGCCGCCATGTATGAAAGCCTGCGCGCCGGGCATGTCGTCGAGGTGGTTGAAAAGCCGACCCTGGCCGACTGTCTGGGGGGCGGCATCGGTCCGCATAACCGCTACACTTTCGACATTGTCCGCCATCTGGTCGATCATAGCTGGCTGGTTGACGAGGCGGCGATCGCCGGCGCGCTTTCCTGGCTTTATCACGAGGAACGGCTGATCGCCGAAGGCGGCGCGGCGGTTGGCGTGGCGTCGCTGCTGGGTGGGCACATCGCGGCCGCCGGCAAAACCACCGTGGTGGTGATCAGCGGCCGCAATATCGATACCGATAAACTGACGGCGATTGTCGCCGCCAAACCGCATTTAACGCCGCCTATTGTTTGATTTCGCCGGCGAACAAGCGTTCGCGCAGCCGCGCCATGCCGCGCAGCCAACGGTCGCGGTCGCCGGCCTTGCGGGCGACGTAATCGGCGACCGTCGGATGGGGCAGGATCAAAAAACGCTCGTCGGCCATGCCGGCGACCACCGCCTCGGCGACGTCATCGGCGTCGATCATGCCATCGACGGCGGCCGGCGTTTCCGGCCGACCGGCGGTCATGGCGGTGCGCACCCCTTGCGGGCAGACCACCGACACACGCACCCCCGACGGGCCATATTTGGCGGCCAGGAATTCGGCCAGGCCCAGGGCGGCGTGCTTGCTCATGGTATAGGCGACACTGTCGACCTGGATCAGCAAGCCGGCCGCCGAGACCGTATTGAGGAGGTAACCATTGCCCCGCTCGGCCATCCCCGGGGCGACGACGCGGGCCGCGTAGACATGCGCCATGCTATTGATTTGCCAGCAAAAATTAATCTCATCATCGGGCTGGTCTTCATCCCCTTTGGCGATCACCCCGGCGTTCGAGCAAAACACGTCAACTGGCCCATGGGCGGCCTCGGCGGCGGCCACCAGGGCCTTGATCTGGGCCTCGTCGCCGACATCGGTGGGCACCGCCAAGGCGTCCAACGCGCGTCCCGCAGCGGTCACGCCATCGGCGTTCAAATCGGCCAAGATCAACGCTTTGGCGCCCTCGGCCTTAAAGCGTTGGGCCATGGCCAAGCCGATCCCGCTGGCCGCGCCGGTGATGATGATGGTCTTGCCGTGAATCTCCATGAGGGCGCCCTCCTGTTCCGCCTGCGGCCGGTCGGCCGCTTTCGCCGGTCACGTTAAAAGGGATCGGGGTCGGGAACAACCGGGCGCGCGGCCCGGCCGACCGGCGGTCGTATTTTCGACAGGGGCGCGGGCGATTGATCCAGGTCGCGGAAAGTCGTCGTATACTTCGCATGTGTCATTATGACACAGTGCGCCGGTTGGGCGGCCTTGGCCGGCCAACGGCAATAAGCCTTCAGGAGGTTTGGGAAAGTCTTACGATGTCAAACAAACCGGCGAACCAGAACGCTTTTAGCGCCATTACCCGAGG
>NZLB01000038.1 GCA_002694075.1 Nisaea sp. | reverse complement strand
GACGCCGACCTCTTGGCCGGCGTCCACCAGCCAGGCCCAGAGATAGGCCGCGAAGCTGCGCCGTACCAGAAGGTGATAGGTCGGCGCGGCGTCGCGCTGTAACAGCGTGATGCCGGCGCGCTCAAACAAGGTCTGCGCGCAATCCCCCGGCTCGAAGACGCGGGGGTGCAAGTCGAGGGCGCAGCCCTTGGCGAGGACCCAACGCGCCCGCGAGCCGCTCAGCCGGATGACCGTCAAATGATCACTCACCTCAGTGACGCCGGCGTGGTGTCCGGCGAGGGCGCCGGCGAGCCGGTCGGCGGTGGCGGCGAGCTGATCCAAAGCGGTGATCACCAAAAACTCATCGGGACCCAGCCAGGCGGCAGTCACGTCGTCACCCGCGACAAACCGATTGGCGGCCGGCGGCTCCCCGTCCAAGGGCCAGACCGCGGCCGGATCGACACGCAGATTCAACAGCCCAAGACCGCTTTCCACGGCCAGCACCAGGCCGGCGTCGGCCGGGCCGCCGACGGGCGGGAGCAGCGCGTCCAAGGGACCGGCGGCGCGGGGATTATCCGTCAAGGCGCGCTCCTTCCGGGTCAAAGAATTGTGGGGCGGTGACCTCCGCCGTCAATGTTTTGTCGGCCAGCGGCAGCGAGACCGTCTCGCCAATCCGCGCCCGGCCATCGGCGACTAGAGCGAGGGCGATTGACCGACCGCAGGTGACGCTGTGATAGCTGGAAGTGACATGACCGATCATGGCCATCGGCGGCTGGGGCGTCACGGCCTCGACGATCTGCGCGCCCTCCGGCAGGACCACCGCCGGGTCACTGGCCAGCAATCCGACCAATTGTTTGCGCCCGCCGCGGGCGAGATCGGCGCGCGCCAAGCCGCGTTTGCCGATAAAATCGGCCTTGGTTTTGGAGACGATCCAATCCATGCCCAAGTCGTTTGGCGACACTGAGCCATCGGTTTCCTGACCGACGATGATGAAGCCTTTTTCGGCGCGCAAGACATGCATCGTCTCGGTGCCATAGGGGGTGATGTCAAACGCCGCGCCGGCCGCCATCAGGGCCGTCCAAAGGGCCGGGCCATGGCGGCTCGGCACGTTGATTTCAAACGATAGTTCGCCGGTGAAGGAAACCCGGAACACCCGCGCCGGCAGGCCAGCGACGGTGCCGGCGGTGACCGCCATATGCGGCAGGGCTTCCGGCGACAGGTCGATATCGTCGGTCAGGCGGGCGAGCACGTCGCGCGCTTTTGGCCCACAGATCGAAGCGACCGCCCATTGCTCGGTGACCGAGGTCAGATAAACCCGCAAATCCGGCCATTCGGTTTGCAGCCATTCCTCCAGCCAATCAAGCACGGCGGCGGCGCCGCCGGTGGTGGTGGTCATGTGGAAATGGTTCTCGGCCAGACGCGCGGTCACCCCGTCATCCTTGACCATGCCGTCATCGCCGAGCATCAGGCCGTAGCGCGCCCGGCCGACCGGCAGTTTCAGCCAATTGTTGGTATAGACGCGGTTCAAAAACTCGGCCGCGTCGGGGCCTTTGACATCGATCTTGCCCAAGGTGCTGGCGTCGAGCAGGCCGACCGTGTTGCGGGCCGCCCGACATTCGCGCGCCACCGCCTGGGCCATGGTCTCGCCGGCGCGCGGATAGTACCAGGCCCGCATCCACTGGCCGACATGTTCGAACGCGGCGCCATGGGCGCGCTGCCAGGCGTCCATCGGGGTGGTTCGCACCGGCTCGAACAAGGGGCCGACGGCGCGCCCGGCGTAGGCGCCAATCGGCACCGGCGCCAACGGCGGGCGAAAGGTGGTGGTGCCGACCGCCGGAATTTCGGCGTCCCGGGCCGCGGCCAATAGGGCCAGGGCGTTGACATTGGATGTGCGCCCCTGGTCGGTGCCCATGCCGGTGGTGGTGTAACGTTTGACATGTTCCACCGATTGGTAGCCCTCGCGGGCGGCGAGCGCGATATCGGCGGCGGTCACGTCATTTTGAAAATCGACGAAGCGTTTGGCCCGGCGGCGCGATGTCGGCACCTGCCAGATCGCCATCAGCGGCGCCTCGGCGCTCGCCTCGGCTTTCGGCGCCGCCGGCGGCCGGCCCTTATGGCCGCTGGCGCGGGCCCGTTCAATACCGACCCGCGCCGCCTGTTTGGCGATCTCGGCAAGGTCAAAGACGCCGGCGGCGGCACCGGCAGAGCTTTCCTCGGCGCGGCTGGTGCCAGGCACGAAAGCGGCGAGGTCCGCGTCCCAGTCAAGCGTGCCGCGGCTTTGCGAAAACAGGTGGACGCTTGGCGTCCAACCGCCGGACATGGCGATACAATCACAATTAATCGGTCGGGCGACACCGTTCACGCTTTGCCCATCGGCCGCTAGTTTCATGATCGCGCAGCCTTTGACGCGCGCCCTGCCGCGCGTTTCGACGACCACATGTCCGGCGTGTATGGGCAGGCCGCGAGCGCGGGCGGCGGCCACCAACGGTCCGGCGGGGGACGGCCGGGCGTCGACAATCGCGGCGACCTTGGCGCCAGCGTCGTCGACCGCCAAGGCGGTGCGATAGGCATCGTCATTATTGGTGAAAATCACCACCTCGCGGCCCGGCAGGACGGCATGGCGCCGGATATAGGCGCGGACCGCGCCGGCCAACATCACCCCCGGCCGGTCATTATCGGCGAACACTAGCGGGCGTTCGATGGCGCCAGTCGCCAACACCACTTGGCGGGCGCGCATTTTCCACAACCGTTGGCGCGGCAGATGGGCCGGCGGGCCGGCCAAATGGTCGGTCACTCGCTCCACCGCGGTCAGATAATTATGGTCGTGATAGGCGGTCACCTGAGTCCGCCGCAGCAGCGTGACCTCCGGCGCCGCTTCCAATTGGGCGACCGTCGCGGCGACCCAATCGGCCGCCGGCAGGCCGTCGATGCGCTGATCGCCGTCTGCCAGGGTTTGGCCACCGAAGTCGGCGCCTTCCTCGGCCAGGATAATGCGCGCGCCGGTCGCCGCCGCCGCCCGCGCGGCCGCCAATCCGGCGACGCCGCCGCCGACAATCAACAGATCGGCATGGCCATGCATTTTTTCATAGCGGTCGGGGTCGCGCCCGGGGGGCGCCTGGCCGAGGCCGGCGATCCGCCGGATCAGCCACTCGTAGCGCGGCCACTGGCTGGCCGGCCACATGAAGGTTTTGTAATAGAACCCGGCCGGAAAGAGCCCGGCGAACACCTGATTCAGCGCCGCCGCGTCAAAATGCAGGGACGGCCAGACATTTTGGCTGGCCGCCACCAGACCATCGTAAAGCGCGATTTCGGTGGCCCGGATATTGGGCTCGGTGCGCACCCCGGTACCAAGCTGGACCAGGGCGTTGGGCTCCTCGGCGCCGGCGGCGACAATCCCGCGCGGGCGATGGTATTTGAAACTACGGCCGATGAAATGGACGCCATTGGCGAGCAGGGCCGAGGCCAGGGTATCGCCCGGATGTCCCTTGTAGCGGCGACCGTTAAAGGTGAAGTGCACCTCCCGCCGGCGGTCGATGGCGCCGCCCTCGGCCAGGCGAAAGGGTTGCCGGCGGGCCATCACCCGTCCTCCTCGGCGCGCCGCCAATTGGCGGCATGCACGGCGCGCGCGGCGGCGTCCCGCGGCAGGTCGCCGGCGGCATAAACCTCGACAATCTCATGGCTGACGGTGTCGCGGGCGACGTTGAACCACCGCCGGCAGCCGGCGGCGTGGCGCCAGCGCTCCAGGTACAGTCCCTTGGGATTGTGACCATGATAAAGATATTGGCCCCAGGCGCGGTCGTCGGCCGCCGCCGGATCGGCGGGCCGCTTTTTATGCGCCTCGCCGCCATATTGAAACTCGCTCTCATCGCGCGGGCCGCACCAGGGACAGGGGATCAACAACATTGGGCCGGCTCCTAATGGGCGACGCCGGCGGCGCCGTGCTCGTCGATTAGACGGCCGCTTTCGAAACGGTCGAGCGCGAACGGCGCGGCGATGGCGTTGGGCGCGTCACGGGCGATCAGATCGGCGAACACATGGCCCGACCCCGGCGTCGCCTTAAACCCGCCGGTGCCCCAGCCGCAGTTGAAATAAAGCCCCCCGACACTGGTCTTGGAGATGATCGGCGAGGCGTCCGGACAGGTATCGACAATGCCGCCCCAGGTCCGCAAAACCCGCACCCGTGAAACGATAGGGTAAAGCTCGACGGCGGCCTCCAACATATGCTCGATGACCGGCAGGCTGCCGCGCTGGGCATAGGAATTATAGGCGTCGGTGCCGGCGCCAAGGACCAATTCGCCCTTGTCCGATTGACTAATGTACATATGCACGGCGTTCGACATGACCACCGTGTCGATGACCGGTTTGATCGGCTCCGACACCAGAGCTTGCAGGGGACGGCTTTCAATCGGTAGCGTGATCCCCGCCATCGCCGCCAGCACGCCGGAATGGCCGGACGTGACGCAGCCGATTTTGTCGGCGCCGATACTGCCCCGCGAGGTGTCAACACCGACCACCCGGTCGCCGTCGCGGCGGATCGCCGTCACCTCGCAGTTTTGGATGATATCGATCCCAAAATCGTCGGCCGCCCGCGCATAGCCCCAGGCCACCGCGTCATGGCGAGCGGTGCCGCCGCGCTGCTGGAAAAACCCGCCCATCACCGGATAGCGAAGGTTTGGGCTGATATCGATGATCGGTACCAACTTCTTGATCTCGGCCGGCGTCATCACCACCGAGTCAATGCCGTTCAAACGGATCGCGTTGACCCGCCGCGACATTTCCTTCAACTCATGGACGCTATGGGCCAGGGTCAACACACCGCGCTGGCTGAACATCAGGTTGAAGTTGAGGTCCTGCGACAAACCTTCCCATAGCTTGAGGGAATGCTCGTAAAGCGCAGCGCTTTCATCCCACAGGTAATTGGAGCGGATAATGGTGGTGTTACGGCCAGTGTTGCCGCCGCCGATCCAGCCCTTTTCCAGCACCGCGACATCACGGATGCCATGCACCGCCGCCAAATAATACGCGGTCGCCAGGCCATGGCCGCCGCCGCCGATGATAATCACTTGATAGCGCTCGCGCGGGGCGGCGTCACGCCAGGCGCGCGGCCAACCCATGTGCCCACCCAAGGCTTGCCGCGCCAGGGCGGCCAGCGAGTACCGCTTGGCCCCGCGGGTCAGCGCGGTGATGCCGCGATCGACTTTACCCATGATCTCGACCCCTCGTCCGTTAACGTCGGACACGCTGTGGACACGGGCGCTGGACCTTGGCGATGGGATCGAATTCCGAGCGCGCCATATGGGCCAGGGTGCGGCCGTAGACATGCAGCGATAGCGCCGTCGCCGCACCGTCGTTGCGAACACTGTGAATGTCATCGGGGCGCAGCAGCACACAATCGCCGGGTCCGGCGACGGTCTCGGCGGCGACTTCCAGGTCGGCGAACCCAGCGGTCGCACCATCATCGAGACGCCGCCAATCGACATTGGTTTCCGCCCCATCCAGGCCGACCACCACGCCCCAGGTCTGATGATCATGGGGCGCCACACCACGCCCGGGCAGCCAGGCGATGGTTTCGACCAAAAGCCCATGTTCCGGCGCCTGGTGAAGAATCGAGATGCCGAACCCCTGGTCCTCATCGGCCGCGTAAAAGCGTGGCTCCAGCCAGTCGCGATTTTCGGCCAGGGGCGCGGCCAGCGCGGCGACGCCGGAAAGAATGGCGTCGACCGCCGTCTCGCGGGCCATTAAAGCCTCGACCTCGCCAACGAAACGCGCCATGCGCGGGTGCAAACCGTCCATCAAACCTCTCCCTCAGGCGCGGCAGGGTCGTTTAGCGGCGCCCGCGCCCGCGACCTTTGCGGCCGGCCTTGTCACCGCCCTTGCCGGCCGGCGGCTGCACCGGCGATTTGATCCGCACCACCGCGCCCTTCGGCAAAGGCTTGCCTTCCAGGGTCATGCCCAAGTCGGCGGCCTCCAGGCGGCGGATTTCATCGCGAATTCGCGCCGCTTCCTCAAATTCCAGATTGGCCGCCGCCTCCTGCATGGCGGCTTCCAAATCCTTGACGATCTCGCCGATATCCTTGTCGACCAGGGTGCCTTCACCGGTGCCTGTCTCGACGGTGACATGGTCGCCGCGCTCGTACACGCTGTCGAGAATGTCTCCGATATTCTTTTTCACGCTTTCCGGTGTAATGCCATGGGCGGCGTTATAGGCGATTTGTCGCTGGCGGCGGCGCTCGGTCTCGTCAATGGCGTAGGTCAGGCTGTCGGTCATGCGGTCGGCGTAGAGCAGCACGCGCCCTTCGACATTGCGGGCCGCCCGGCCGATGGTTTGAACCAGTGAGGTACGCGAGCGCAGATAGCCCTCCTTGTCGGCGTCGAGAATCGCCACCAACGCGCATTCCGGGATATCCAAACCCTCGCGCAGCAAGTTGATGCCGATCAGCACATCGAACACGCCAAGCCGCAAATCGCGGATAATCTCAATCCGCTCCAAGGTTTCCACATCGGAATGGATATAGCGCACCTTGAGCCCGGCCTCGTGCATGAACTCGGTCAGATCCTCGGCCATTTTCTTGGTCAGCACGGTGATCAAGACGCGTTGGCCCTGAGCCGCGCAGGTGTGGCATTCGGCGATCACATCGTCGACCTGATGGGTGGTCGGGCGGACGATGCATTGCGGATCGATCAAACCGGTCGGCCGCACCACCTGTTCGATGAAGACGCCGCCGGTGCGCTCCAACTCCCAGCCGCCCGGCGTCGCCGAGACGTAAATGGTCTGCGGCCGCATTTCTTGCCATTCCTCGAACTTAAGAGGGCGGTTGTCGATGCAAGACGGCAAACGGAACCCGAAATCGGAAAGCGTCGATTTGCGCGCGAAGTCGCCTTTGAACATGGCCCCGATCTGCGGCACGGTGACATGGCTTTCGTCGACGAACAGCAGGGCGTTTTCAGGCAAATACTCAAACAGAGTCGGCGGTGGCTCGCCGGCTGCCCGACCGGTCAAATAGCGCGAATAGTTCTCGATCCCGGCGCAGGAACCGGTCGCCTCCATCATCTCCATATCAAAGGTGGTGCGTTGCTCGAGACGCTGAGCCTCCAGCAACTTATTGTCCTTGTACAAGTCGTTGAGCCGCAGCTTGAGCTCTTCCTTGATGCCCTTGACCGCCTGGCGCAACGTCGGTTTCGGGGTCACGTAGTGGGAATTGGCAAACACCCGGACGCTTTCCAAATCGGTCGTGCGTTCGCCGGTCAGGGGATCGAATTCGTGCACCGCCTCCAGCTCGTCGCCGAAAAACGACAAACGCCAGGCGCGGTCTTCCAGATGCGCCGGAAAAATCTCCAAGCTGTCCCCGCGCCGGCGAAAGGTGCCGCGATGAAAGCTGGCGTCATTGCGCTTGTACTGAAGTTCGACCAGGCCGCGGGTCAGATCTTGCAAGTCGATACGCTCTCCGACCGTCAGTTTGAGGATCATACGGCCATAGGTTTCAACCGAACCAATACCGTAAATGCACGACACCGAGGCGACGATGATCACATCGTCCCGCTCCAACAAGGCGCGGGTGGCGGCATGGCGCATGCGATCGATCTGCTCGTTGATGGAGGCTTCTTTTTCGACATAGGTGTCGGTGCGCGGCACATAGGCCTCGGGCTGGTAGTAGTCGTAGTAAGAAACGAAATACTCCACCGCGTTGTTCGGGAAAAAGCTTTTCATCTCGCCGTAAAGCTGCGCCGCCAAGGTCTTGTTGGGCGCCAGAATCAGCGCCGGGCGGCGCAATTCTTGGATCATATGGGCGACGGTGAAGGTTTTGCCCGAGCCGGTGACGCCCAGCAGCACCTGATCCGTCTCACCCTCGCGCACCCCGCCGACCAGTTCCCCAATGGCCGTCGGCTGGTCGCCGGCCGGCGCGAAGTCGGAAACGATTTCGAACGGCCGGCCGCGGTCCTGCGGGGCCGCGTCGGACTTTAAATCGGGCTGCGCCGAGCCGGCCAAGGCGACGGCGTTCGCCGGCGCCGACGGGTCATCTAAATGAACAACGCTCATGGCACCTAATATAGGGCGGCGAGCGGTCCCCAACAACCGGCGTGGGCGCCGCCTTAGCCGGCCGCCAGGGCGGTGGTGGCGCGCGACGGCAAACCAACGAAGTCGAACAGATTCTCGGTCCAGCGCGCGATGCCATCGTTGAACAAGCGGTAGCCAATGGCGTGGGCGGCGACCGGTTGCGCGTTCGGCTGATCGGTGCGATGGCCGCCACCGCGGGTCCAGCGCTGGATCATGTCGGCGTTGATCTCGGGATGAAACTGCAGGCCAACGGCGCGCGCGCCATGCAAGAACGCCTGATGAGGATAAACATGGCCGGCGGCCATGAGACGCGTTCCCGCCGGCAGATCGAAGCCTTCTTTATGCCATTGGAAAAAATAGCGCGAGGCGTCGAACAGGCCCGCGAACGCCGCCGTCGGCGACACCTCGGTATAGCCAATCTCAACCCGGCCGCCGGCGTCGGGCGCGACTTTGGCGCCGAGCGCGCGGGCCAGCAATTGGCCACCCAGGCAAATCCCAATGAACGGGAGGTCTCGGGCCAGCACGCGGTCGATGAATTTTAGCTCTTGGCCGATACCGTCCAGGTGCGTGTCGTCGTTGGCGCTCATCGGGCCGCCAAACACCACCACCCCGTCGTGATCCTCCAAGTGGTCGGGCAAGGCGTCGCCAATGCATGGGCAGCGCTGATCCAGTTGATAGCCACGTGCCTGCAGCAACGCCCCGACATTGCCGGAGGTCGAGGTTTTTTGGTGAACGATGATTAGGATTCGGCCGGTGGCCATGCTCTACCGCTTTAACAAAAATTCGCGCCCCACTTTGACGCGCCGGACGCCATCATACGCGATAATATCGGCCGTGGCATAGGTTTCCGACCATTTGTTGGGCAAATAGCTGCCGGTGCCAACGATGTCGACCGGCGCGTCGGCGAGCGCGAAGACGCGGCATTTCTCCGGGCTGAAACCGGACGAACAAATGATCCGCACCTTGTCAAAGCCGGCGGCGTTGAGGGTTTCACGCATGTGCCAGACGGCCGCCGCCGAGACGCCGGTGCCGATCAAGTGGCGCAATTCAGCGTCGGAGCGATAACCGCGAATGCTGTTCGGCGCGTTGCGTTCCAGCACCGCGTAGGACGCCGCCATATCCAAGCCTTGGACAAAACGCCCGCCATGGGTGTCGAGGCGGATCGACAGGTCGCCGGCGCCGGCGATCTCGGCGAAATGGCGGCACACCGCCAAGGTATCGTCAACCTCGGTGCCGAAATAATCGACCAGCACCACCAAAGCGGTGTTCGGGTGGGTGGCGTGAAACATTTCCGCCGCGCGCAGGGTCGAACCGGCGTAACCGATCAACGCGTGGGGCATGGTGCCGAGGCCCTCGACCCGCTCAAAATAGCTGGCGGTGGCATCGGTCGCGTTGCCGATGAAGCCGACCGCATCGACCTTCTTTTTCGCTTTGGCCGAACCGACGCTGGCGCCATAGGCCATCAATTCGGCCATTTCCGTCCCGGCGCAATGGCGCGCCTCCATCGCCAAAAATCCGGTCTTGGGAAGCTCCACGCACATGTTATAGGCGTTGTAGGCGGCGACACAGGCGGCGCCGATCTTTTGCAGGTAGATGGTCTCCAAATCGACCAAATGGAAGAACGGCCCGGTGAGGTAGAGCATCGGCTCGCCGGCGCCCACCCAAGCGCCTTCCTTGAAATTCTGCTCGATCTTGATCTCGACCCCGCGGGCCTTGGCCATTTGCTCAATCCACTCGACGGCCAAGCGCGGCGCACAGGTCACCGGTCGGCGCATAAACACCGCGTAGGTCACTTCGCAATCGCCAAATTGGCCGACGCAATCCTTGGTCCGCAGGAAATACTTGTCGACATAGCGCGCCATGTCGCCGCTGGCCGGATGATGGCGAGCGTCGCCGTGCGACTTGAGAGGGTGATCTTCCGCCGTCATCACCGCGCCATCGGAAATTACGATGCTTCGGCCAGCGCCAGGGACGCACCGCTGCGACGCGTCTTCAGCATATCGGCGATCAAGAAGGCCAATTCCAAGGCTTGCGACGCGTTCAGGCGCGGGTCGCAATGGGTGTGGTAGCGGTCGGCCAAGCCAACCTCGGTGATCGCCTGCCCGCCGCCAAGGCATTCGGTGACATCTTGACCGGTCATCTCAAAATGCACGCCGCCAGCGTAAGTGCCCTCGGCCTCATGGACCTCGAAAAAGCCGCGCACCTCGTCCAGGATGCGGTCGACCGGCCGGGTTTTATAACCGGTCGACGACTTGACGGTGTTGCCATGCATCGGGTCGCAGGACCAGACCACCTGGGCACCGGCGGCTTTGACGGCGCGCACCAGGGGCGCCAGTTTGTCACGCACCTGGTCGGACCCCATGCGCGCGATCAAGGTCAAGCGGCCCGGCGTGTTATCCGGGTTCAGCACCTCGATCAAGCGCAGCAAATCATCGGCCGGCAAGCTTGGCCCGCATTTCATCCCAATCGGGTTATGAATGCCACGCATGTATTCGACATGGGCGCCGTCCAACTGCCGGGTACGGTCGCCGATCCACAGCATATGCGCCGAAGTCGAGTAAGGGCCGCCGTCATCGGTGATCGTGTCGACGCGCGTCATCGCCTGCTCGTAACCAAGCAGCAACGCTTCGTGGGAGGTATAGAATTCGGTTTCACGCAGCTGCCTGGTGCTCTCCGGCGTGATGCCGCAGGCCCGCATGAACTCAATCGCCTCGCCGATACGCTCGCTGACTTGCATGAAACGTTCGCCCATGGGCGATTCCTGCACGAAACCACGGGTCCATCGGTGGACATCCTCGAGATTGGCGAAACCGCCCTGGGCGAAGGCGCGCAACAGGTTCAAGGTCGCCGCCGACTGATGATAGACCTGTAACAGGCGTTCGGGATCGGGTCGGCGGGCGGCCGCCTCAAATTCCATGGCGTTGACCATGTCGCCGCGATAGCTCGGCAACTCAACGCCATCGATGGTCTCGGTCGGTGCCGACCGCGGCTTGGCGAATTGGCCGGCCAAACGACCGACTTTGACAATCGGCATGGCCGCGCCAAAGGTCAGCACGACGGCCATTTGCAGCAGCACGCCGAAGGTGTCGCGGATGTTGTTGGGCGAAAACTCGGCGAAACTTTCCGCGCAGTCACCGCCTTGCAAGAGAAAGGCGCGGCCCTCGACGACGGCCGCCAAATCGCGCTTTAGGCGTTGCGCCTCGCCGACAAAAACCAGCGGCGGGCAGGATGCGATTTGACTTTCGACCGCGGCCAGATGATCCAGGTCCGGATAATCCGGCACCTGCTGGATCGGAAAGCCACGCCAGCTGTTGGGGGTCCATTCGGCCATATCATCCTCCGATACCGTCGGCGGCGGCATCACCGCCGCCCCCTCCGGCACGGGGTTGTATCAGGCGACACCCCTGTTTTCCAGGGAAATCCCCGAGTCGCGTCGGATGCGTCGGCTCACTCGGCGGCCGGTAAGTGGGCGATCTCGCCGCCTTTGTCGGTGAACTCGACCATCGCGCTGTCCTCGATGGATAACTGCATCACATCGTTAAAGCGGTTGAAGAAGCCGCACAGCGCGCTGCGCAAGGTCAGCTCGACGATCTGCTCCTCGGAGAAGTGGACGCGGAGCTTATCGAAGGTGTCGTCACGGATATACTGGAAGTTCTCGGTCACCTCGCGGGCGAAATCGCGCACCATATGGTCGACCGCGTCAAAGCCCGGCACCTCCGGATCGAGGATATGGGCGGCGGCGTCGGGGGCAAAGCCTTGATCGGTCATGCGCGGCGCGTGATGGGCGACGCAATAGGTACAGGCATTCAACTGCGACACTGTGACCAGGGCGATTTCCAGGTAGCGCTTGGGCAGCACCACTTCATCGGCCAAGTCGAGCAAAAGTCCCATGATGTGTTTCAACGCCGGCGGGCGATGAGCGAACACTTTGACCTGGTTCAAAAACGGCCCGTAATCGCGCGCGAAACGATGATAGATTTCCCGCGCTTCGGGGTCTTGAATTTCTTCGGCGGCAAGTTCACGCACACGGGGCATATTCGGAATCTCCTCTCTTCAGATCAGCGGCCGGCCTCGAACCAGGCCTGTTTATCGAAAGCGACATGGTCGCCGAAAAAGTGGATGGCGCGCGAAAGACCAGCGACGGTCGCCCGTCGATAGGTCATCTTCGGGCCATCGATCAGGGTCACATCCCACTTCCCGTCGAGCCATTGGTTTGGCACCTGAAGCGTGCTTTGGCGCTGGGTCATATCCCAGATGTAGTAATGGTGCGGAACGATCACCTTGGGATCGAGCCGGTCGATAATCGCGTCGACCGCGTCAAACCCAATCACATGCCGGGAATTGTCGACCGGCAGCAAAACGATATCGATCTCGCCAAGCCAATCCCACACCTCTTCCGGTGGGTTGGGTCGGTTGTCGCCCCAATGCAAAATGCGCAGTCCGCCCGTCTCGATGACCATCAAGCAATGGTCCCAGGAACGCGGATTATTCGGCGGCTCGATATCGGTGTCGTGAAAATGCTTCAGAATTTTTTTGAAGTCATAAATCGCCTGGCTGCTATCGGTGGCGTGTTTGTCGGCGATTCCATGGATTTTCAAATCGCCGAAGCTATAGGTGCCGATCAAGCGATCCAACAGCACACTGGCATCCAGGCGGTGCAGGGCGTCATGGTCGAAATGCGCGTGCGTCGACACCCCGATATCAACGGCGGTGATCGGAAAGTCGTGGAAATACCAATCCCACGCGCGCGAGGGATGGTTGCGCCAGGGATCGACCATCACCGTCACGCCGGTTGGCGTCGTGATACGAAACGCCGAGCTGCCGAAAAAGGCCAGTTCGACCGCCCCTTCGCGGCTCGGCGATTGAGCGGCGGCGGTGGCCTGAAAATCGATCATCCGATTGTGATTGCTGGCCATTTGCCAAGCGTTCAAGCCGGTATCGATATCGGCCATGGTTGGGCCTCCCGCGGGATTAGTAGAACTGGTTGGGCAACCACACCGCCACGTCGGGCACCGCCAACAGCAGCGCGATCAAGACCAGCATGGCGATCAGGAAGGGGATCGCGCCAATGCTGACGTCATTGAAATTGCCGCCGCGCGCCCGAATGCCATGAACCACGTAAAGGTTGATGCCAATCGGCGGGGTGATCAGTGCCGCCTCCATCAACACGGTGATCATGATGCCGAACCAAATCGGGTCGAAGCCCATGTGGATGACGATCGGGAAGACCACCGGAATGGTGGTCAACATCATCGACAAAGTTTCCATGAACATGCCGAGGATCAAGTAGAAACAGACGATCACGATCATCGTGCCCATCGGCGTCCAGCCCATCTGCTCAATCGCCTCGAGGATCGCCTGGGTGATGCCCATGAAGCCAAGCACGAAGTTGAGGAAGACGGCGGCCAGGATGATCAACATGATCATCGCCGTCGACCGCATCGTGCCCTCGAAGGCTTCCTTCAACATTTTGATCGACAGGGCCTTGTTCCAACCGGCGATCATCAACGCGAAAACCACCCCGATCGAGGCCGCCTCGGTCGGGGTCGCGACGCCGGCGTAGATCGAGCCGACCACCGCCACAAACAGCAACACCGGCGGCAGCAGATCCGGCAGCACGCGAATACGCTCGGCCCAGCTGGTCTCAACCTTGACGCCGCCCCAATCCTTTTTGCGGATACACGCGATGGCGATCACGCTCATGAACAAGCCGGCCAAGATCAGCCCCGGGAAAATTCCGGCCAGGTACAATTCCGGCACCGAGCTATCGGTCAAAAGGCCGTAGATGATCAAATTGATCGACGGCGGGATCAAAATCCCAAGCGTGCCGCCGGCGGCCAAAGAGCCGAGGAACAAGGGCTCATGATAGCGGCGCTTTTCAATCTCGGGATAGGCGACGGTGCCGACGGTGGCGGCGGTCGCCACGCTGGAGCCGGAAGAGGCGGCGAAAATCGCCGAGGTGCCGATATTGGCCTGCATCAAACCGCCAGGCATCCAGGACAACCACTGCACCACGGCGTTGTACATGCGCTGAGCGATTCCGGCGCGCAGCATGATCTCACCCAACAGGATGAACATCGGGATCGCCACCAGGATGTATTCGATGCTTTGTTCCCAGACGAAATCGCCGAGCATCATCGAGCGACGCCCACGCATGAAAAGTTCGTCCAGGCTGAGGCTGAGAATCCCCAACACCGCCCCCACCGGAACGGCGGCGATGATCAGGACCATCAGCATGACGAGAATGACAATAGGCATCTTTTTTCCCAGCTACAGCTAGCGCGGTCGCGCGCCCCGTATCGGTTAATTGACGAAAGTTTCCTCGGCGATTTCCTCTTCCACCGACTTGATCCCGGCGATCCGGTTGATCGTCGACCAATCGGTGCGGGCCAAGGCGTAGAGCCCGTAGACACATAAAAAGGCCAAGCACACCAAGAAAAAACACAAACCGGTGACCCAGAAAATCTGTGGGATCCACAGCGGGGTGGCCAGGGTGGTCTGGGCCGAGGAATCATATTCCAGGGATTCTGAAAGCACGCCGACCGAGCTTTCGGCCAACAAATAAACATAATAGGTCAAGGCCGCCAATCCGACCAAATCAAGCACCGCCCGGGTGCGCAACCCCATTTGGTTATAGACCGCATCGATGCGGATATTGGCGCGATTGAGCAAGCAATAGGAGTACGCCCAGGTGGTCGCGGCGGCGAACACATAGCCGGAAATCTCATCGGAGCCGCTGATCGTGATGCCAAACAATTTCCGCATGATGACATCGCCGGTGACCATCACCGCCGACAGCATTAAGGCCAGGCCGCCGACCCATACCGCGGCCCGCGATATGTCCGACAACACGCCATGTACACGATCCATTACCTGGTTCATCAGGCTCCCCCAAGGGCGACATCACTGAAAGCGAATAAAAGCAAAGACCCGCGCGACCCTGAGAGTATCGCGCGGGCCCGTTTCTTGGGAATTGCGATCCCTCTTAATCGACGGCCGACATGCCGACGACTTTACCGACGGTGGCGGTCCACTCGGCGGCGCATTCTTTGCCGCAGCGCTTCGCCCACCGCTTAATCACCACGTTTTCGGCGATGTCCTTCAGCATTTTCTGGTCAGCCGCCGACGGGGTGATCGGCACCATGCCGCCCGGCGTGCCCTTGTCGCAGGGGCCGCTGGCGTTGCAGTCCATGCCCTTTTGGTCGAGGCTGCTTTCAAAGGCCCAGATCTCGTCTTCCAGTTTCTTGGCTTCGGCCAGGATCAGGTTCTGGGTGTCTTTGTTGAAGTCGTTCCAGACATCCATGTTGATCGCCGTGAAGGTCGCGGCATAGCCGACACGAATGCGGATGTTGTGGGTCACAACCTGCCACCACTTGGCGTTATAGGCCGGCATGGTGCCGGTGATGCCACAGTCGGCGACACCTTTTTGCAGGGCCGGCACGACTTCGGCGAAGGCGATGGTCACGGCACTGGCGTTCAGACCTTCGATAAAGTCACCGAGGGTCCGGCTATAGGTGCGGATTTTCTTACCGGCCAAATCGGTCAGAGCGACCTTTTTGATGCTCTTATCACCGAGGTTGCACCACAACTGCTGGCTCGGGAAGGTGTAGACGTTGATCAGTTTGGCGTTGTACTTCTCGGCCAATTCGCGCGCGATGATCGGGCGATAGGCGTCGACCGCCTTTTTGTAGGTCGGGAAGTCTTGGATGACGCCGGCCAAGTCGATCCCTTCCAAGGCCGGGCTCGCTTTGGCGCTATATGAGGTCAAGGCGTGGACCGCGTCGTAAGCGCCTTTTTTCAGACCCGACATGACCTCGTAGCCTTTAATGCCAAGCTCGGTGTACGGCTTGGCGTTGGCGGTCAGTTTGCCACCGGACGCTTTCGGCAAACGTTCCTGCCAGAACTTGCTTTCGAACATTTTGTAGTTTTCCAGGAAGCCCCAGGTGCCGACCACCTCGAAATTGTACTTCTGGATATCCGCCGCCGCGGGTGCCGCCGCGGTCATGGTGCCAACGGCCATCGCCGCCAACAGGGTCATCGTCTTACGCATTGCTTAGTCCTCCTAAGACACACTAGCTCTCCGACCGAAAAGGTCGTTAAACGCCTTGGCTTCGCCAAAATCGCTCATTTGCTGATTTCTTTTTATTCCAGCTTATCCCGCCGGCTGTCATGAAACGGCACTCCTCGCCAAGGGTCAATCCCTCAGACCTGCGAAAAATTGGCCGATTGGCCTTAAGCCACCCGGTGCGAGGGAATATCGGTCACCAACATCGAGCCCGGCGTATGGGTGATGCAAATGGGCGGCCGGGCGCCGACCACGGTGCGCTGCGGTGTCACCCCGCAGGCCCAGAACACCGGCACTTCGCCAGGTTTGATTTCCTGAGCATCGCCAAGGTCCGGCTTGCCGATATCGGCGATGCCGATAGCCGCCGGGTCACCGACATGGACCGGCGCGCCATGGCCATTGGGGAAGCGCGCGGTGATCTCGCAGGCGCGGATCGCGTTGGCGTGGCTCATTGGCCGCATGGAGACCACCATGCCGCCGCCGAACGGACCGGCCGGCACAGTTTCCAGATTGGTGTAAAACATTGACACGGTCAGGTCCTGTTCCCAATGGCGAAGCGGAATGCCGCCATCGACCAGCGCCTTTTCAAAGGTGAAAGAGCAGCCGACGATAAAAGCCACCATATCGTCTTGCCACAGATCGCTGATATCGCCGACCCGCTCGCTCAGCTCGCCGTCGCGGAAAACATTGTAGCTGCCGATGTCGCGACGCACGTCAACATCCTTGCCCAGGGTATGCAGGATCGGGTCACCGGCGTCGGAGACCCCGACCAGGGGGCAAGGCTTGGGGTTGCGCTGGCAATAACGGAAAAAATCCATCGCCCACTCACCCGGCAAGACGACCAAATTGCCCTGTAGGTAACCCGGCGCCAAACCGGCGGTGTGGCCAGGGTGGCGACCGCCGCGAATCATTTGACGCACGGCGTGTGGATCGGTCGTGTCGACCGGTCGGTCGCTGGGTGAAAGCATTTGCACGGTCATCATCATCCTCCGCGGGTCAGCGCACTGGACGCAAACTATTCCCTATCGCCGGTCACGCGTCCAATTTATTTTTGTCATCGCGTTCGGTAAGGGTCTCTAATCAAAGGAAAAGGTGATCAGGCCCGGTCTCAACACCGACAAACATGTGACCGATGCGCGGGCACAGGCCGTTTTCGGCCGGCCACGCTCGCCCTGGCCCGCGAGATCTCAAGCCAGACGGAGTATGGCGTTGACCGCGATATAACCGCCCAAGACCAGCAAGGCGGCGAAAAAGACACGCCGGAAATGGGCCTCCGATAGATAACGTCGGACGGCCTGGCCAAACCCCATGCCGGCCATCGCCGGCAACAGCGCCAGTGCCGACAGCCCCGCCACCTCGACACTGATCAGGCGCTGACCTTGCAGGCTAAGTGCCAGGGCGGCGGTGGACAAAGTGAACAGAATGCCCATCGCCTGCACCAGGGCGTCGCGTGGCAGGCCAAGGGCCTGGAGGTACATCACCCCCGGCACCACGAAAGACCCGGTCATGCCAGTCAGCGTGCCATTGACTACGCCGATCAGCGGCCCGGCCCAGCGTTCCCGGCGAGGGCCAATCGACGGCCGCCAGCCGGCCAGGCCGGTGGCGCCATAGGCGATCAGCAAGCCACCCAAAACGGCCACCAACACCGTCAGATCAACCGCCGCCAGGGCACCGCCGCCAAGGCCGACGGTCAGCACCGCCAGGGTCAGGAACGGCCACAGGCGCCGCAATAGCGGCCCTAAATGGCCACCGACCAGGCCCTGCCATAGATTGGTGACAAAAGACGGCACCAGCAGCAAAGCCATCGCCGTCGGCAAGTCGAGGGCCAGTGTCAGCAGAGCCAGGCTGACCGTCGGCAAGCCCAGGCCGATCACGCCCTTCACCGCGCCGGCCAGAAAGAACACCGCCGCCACCGGTGCCAGCACCGCGATATCGAACATGGGAAAGGTTGGCGCGCCTATTCGGCGGTGCCCTCGGCGACGGTGAAGCTTTCGCCACAGCCGCAACGCGCGGTCTCATTGGGATTGGTGAAGGTGAAACGCGACGCCATGGCGCTTTCCTCCCAATCCATTTCACTGCCGACGATGAACATCACCGAGGTCGGGTCGACGAACAGCTTGACCCCTTTGCTTTCGACCACGTCTTCGAATTTACGCCGCTCCTTGGCGTATTCGACGAAATAGCTGAGCCCGTTGCAGCCAACCGTCTTAACGCCAACGCGCAGACCCAGGATGCCGTCCTCAGGCGCGCCCTCGACCAAACTTTTAACACGGTCGGCGGCCTTGTCGGTCAAGGTGATCATTGGTTTAGAAGGATCGAACATGGCATTTCTCCGGGCACCGGTTAGTTATTTTAGCGTGCGCCTCACATCATGTCCAAGGCCAGGCGCGCATCCTCGCTCATGCGCTCCGGCGACCAGGACGGCTCCCAAGTCAATTCAACGACCACCGCGCCAACACCGTCGACCGCCGCCGCCGCATCGGCCACTTGCTGCGGCAGGATGCCGGCGACCGGACAGCCCGGCGTGGTCAAGGTCATCACCACGTGGATATCGCCGTCCGCGGCGCGAGTCAGATCGTAGATCAAGCCCAGGTCGTAGATATTGACCGGGATCTCGGGGTCGTAAACCGTGCGCAGGGCCTCGACCACATCGGCTTCTTCGGCGACAGTCGCATTCTCCGCCAAAGCCGCGCCGGCGCGCGCCACAATGCCTGCCTCAATCGGCTCCGAGGAGGGCATCATGGGCGGGGACATGAAGGGATTACCGGGAATCATCGCGCAAAAATCTCCTTCACTTTTTCCAGGCCGGCGACCAGGCGGTCAGCCTCCTCGACGGTATTGTACATGCCGAAACTGGCGCGCGCCGCCGAGGGAATGTCAAACCGGTCGATCAGCGGCTGGGCGCAGTGGTGGCCGGCCCGGATGGCGACGCCGGTCTGATCGATTATCGTCGAGATATCGTGGGGGTGGGCGCAATCCATGACAAACGACACCACCGACACCTTACCCGGCGCGGTGCCGATCAATCGCAATCCCGGCACCGAGGCCAGCCGTTGCGTGGTATAGGTCAGCAATTCCTGCTCATGGGCGGCGATCGCCGCCATGCCCACCTGCGAAACATAGTCCACCGCCGCGCCAAGACCGATGGCCTGGGCGATGGCCGGTGTGCCGGCCTCAAACTTGTGGGGCAACTCGGCCCAGGTGGATTTCTCGAAGGTCACTCGCTCAATCATGTCGCCGCCGCTTTGATAGGGCGGCATCGCCTCCAACAACGCGGCCTTGCCGTAAAGCACGCCGATGCCCGAGGGGCCGTAAAGCTTATGGCCCGAAAAGGCGTAGAAATCACAGTCCAGGTCGCGCACGTCGACCGGCATATGGGTGATGCCCTGGCAACCGTCGATTAAAATCACCGCGCCCACCTGATGGGCCAGGCGGGCCATTTCCTTGATCGGGTAGACCGTGCCTAAGACATTGGAGACATGAGTGACGGCGACAATTTTGGTGCGCTCGCTGAGCAATTCCCGGAACTGGTCCAGGTGCACCGCGCCTTCGTCATCGACCGGCAGGACTTTCAGCACCGCGCCCTTTTGGTCGCGCAAAATCTGCCAGGGCACGATGTTCGAGTGATGCTCGGCCTCGCTGATGACGATCTCGTCGCCCGGGCCGATATTGGCGCCGCCCCAACTGGCCGCGACCAAGTTGATCGCCTCGCTGGCGCCCCGCGTGTAGATAATCTCGGCGCTGCTTTCCGCGTTCATGAAAGCCCGTATTTTTTCCCGCGCGCCCTCGTAATCGGCGGTCGCCTTCTCGCTCAGGTAGTGCAGGCCGCGATGGACATTGGCGTAGCCGGTTTCATACACCCCGCTGACGCAATCAATTACCTGGCGCGGTTTCTGGGCCGAGGCGGCGCTATCCAAATAGACCAGCGATTGACCGCGAATGTCCTGTGCCAGGATCGGAAAATCGGCGCGGATGGCGGCGACGTCATAGGCGGTGGTCATGCGGCGGCTCCCTCGGCTGTGGCCAACCAATCGCCGACCACCGCGCCAAAGGCGTCTCTCACCGCCGGCACATCGATGGTCTCAAGAGTCTCGGTGACAAAGGCGTTGATCAGCAAAGCGCGCGCCATGGCCAGCGGAATGCCGCGGGCGCGCAGATAAAAAATCTGGCTCTCGTCCAATTCGCCGATGGTCGCGCCATGGCTGCACTGAACATCGTCGGCGAGGATTTCAAGCTCGGGTTTGGTCGACACCTCGGCCCGCCGCGACAGCAAGAGGGCGCGGCTCAACTGTTCGCCCGCGCTGCGCTGCGCGTCACGGCGCACGGCGATCTTGCCCTGAAAAATGCCATGGGCCTGATCGTCAAGCACGCCGCGGAAAATCTGCGCCGACCGACAATCGGCGACGGCGTGATCGACCAGCACGGTGTTATCGAGCTGTTGGTGGCCGCGCGCCAAATAGGCGCCCCCCAGATCGGCCGCGGCGGCGGCGCCGGCCAAGGTCACGGTGACCTCGTTGCGGGCGACGGCGGCGCCGGTTTGCAGCACGAAATAAGTCAGCGCGGCGGCCGCGCCAAGATGCGCCGCGGTCTGCGTCAAATGCACCGCCCGGGCGCCCTCGCCCTGGTGCTTATACAATTCCAGCCGCGCGCCTGTGGCGAGATCGAGCGTGGTCATGCCATTGACGAAATAGGCGTCGGCCGGGCCGTGATATTCCTCGACCAAGCGGATAGCGGCGCCCGCCACCACACTGATATGAAGGCGCGGATGACTGGCCTGGCCGCCGGCGCTGGTGATATGGCGGAGGCGCACAACGCTTGTCGGATCGGCCGCCGGGTCGATGGTTAGATGAACCGGCGCCGCCCATTTTCGATTGAGGTCGCCAAAGCCGTCGCCACGTACCGGGGCGGTCACTTCGGGCAGGGCGCGCGCGACCGTCACACCAGCGATCTTGGCGGTCGACAAATCGCCACGAAAAAACCCGTCGACAAAGGTCAACACCGGCCCCTCGGCAGCCGCCACGGCGATTTCGGCGCCGTCATTGGCGGCCGGCTGAAAACCACCGTCGCGTAACGCGGCCAACCGGTTATAGCGCCAGTATTCAGCCTTCTTGGCCGGTAGGGCGGCCGCCAGATCAGCGGCGTAACGGGCCGCGCTTTCAGGCGCCGCGATCATGCCGCGGCGTCCGTGTAAGCGGCGTAGCCGTTGGCCTCCAACTCCTTGGCCAATTCCGGTCCACCCGACCGTTGAATACGGCCGTCGGCCAAGACATGCACGAAGTCAGGTTGGATATAGTCCAACAGGCGTTGGTAGTGGGTGATCATCAAAATACCACGCGTGCTGTCACGCAGAGCGTTGACGCCACCGGCGACGATCCGCAAGGCGTCGATATCGAGACCGGAATCGGTCTCGTCGAGGACCGCCAGACGCGGCTCCAACACCAGCATCTGCAGGGCTTCATTGCGCTTTTTCTCGCCCCCGGAAAAGCCGACATTGACCGGCCGCTTGAGCATCTCATCGCCCATCCCGAGGATTTTCGCCTTGGCCCGCACCAGCTTGAGAAAGGCCATGGCGTCGACCTCGTCCTCGCCGTGGTATTTGCGCTTGGCGTTGACCGCCGCTTTGAGGAAGGTCATGCCGCCGACTCCGGGCAATTCGACCGGATATTGCATCGCTAAAAAGACCCCGGCGTTGGCCCGCGCGTCGATTTCCAAATCGAGCAGGTCCTCCCCGTCGAGGCGGATTTCCCCGCCGGTCACCTGATAACCGTCACGGCCGGCGATGACATGCGACAAGGTGCTTTTGCCGGCGCCGTTGGGCCCCATGATGGCGTGCACCTCACCGGCGCCGATGGTCAGATCGATACCCTTCAAGATCGGGGTGCCATCGACCTCGGCATGCAGATCTATGATTTCCAGAAGCGCCATGATGTTCTCCCGCGCGGCCCTCAGCCGACGCTGCCTTCCAATGAAATTCCAATCAGTTTCTGCGCTTCGACGGCGAATTCCATCGGCAGTTCCTTCATCACTTCCTTGCAAAAACCATTGACGATCAGCGATACCGCGTCTTCCTCGCTGAGCCCGCGTTGCCGACAATAGAACAGCTGGTCCTCGCTGATCTTCGAGGTGGTCGCCTCATGTTCGACGGTCGCCGTCGGGTTGCGCGATTCGATATAAGGCACGGTGTGGGCGCCGCAGCGGTCGCCGATCAGCAAGCTGTCGCATTGCGAGTAATTGCGCGCGTCCTCGGCCTTGCCGCCCATTCTCACCAACCCGCGATAAGTATTGTCGGCGCGGCCGGCGCTGATCCCCTTGGAGATGATGGTCGAGCGCGAGCCGCGACCAAGGTGGATCATTTTGGTGCCGGTGTCGGCCTGTTGGGCGTTATTGGCGATGGCGACCGAGTAGAATTCGCCGACCGATTCCTCACCCTGCAAAATGCAACTGGGATATTTCCAGGTGATCGCCGACCCGGTCTCAACCTGGGTCCAGGAGATTTTCGAACGCCGCCCGCGGCAAATCCCGCGCTTGGTGACGAAATTGTAAATCCCGCCCTTGCCGTTTTCATCGCCCGGGTACCAATTCTGAACCGTCGAGTATTTGATCTCCGCCTCGTCCAGCGCGACCAATTCGACGACCGCCGCGTGAAGTTGGTTCTCATCGCGTTGCGGCGCGGTACAGCCCTCCAGATAACTGACATAGGCGGCATCGTCGGCGATGATCAAGGTGCGCTCGAACTGACCGGTGTTTTCCGCGTTAATGCGGAAATAGGTCGACAGTTCCATCGGACAGCGCACACCCTTGGGGATGTAGACGAACGACCCGTCGGTGAACACCGCCGAGTTGAGAGCGGCGAAATAATTATCCGTGTACGGCACCACCGAGCCGAGATATTTGCGCACCAGATCCGGATGGCTGTGCACGGCCTCGGAGATGGATGCGAAAATAACGCCCATTTCCTCCAGCTTGCCGCGGTAGGTGGTCGCCACCGACACCGAGTCGAAGACCGCGTCGACCGCCACCACACCGGCCAAGACCTCTTGCTCGCGCAGGGGAATACCCAGCTTCTCGTAGGTTTTGAGGAGTTCCGGGTCGACCTCATCCAGGCTTTTCGGGCGCTCGGTGGTCTTCGGCGCGGCATAATAATAGATGTCGTTATAGTCGATCCGGTCATAGGCCAGCTTGGCCCAATCCGGCTCCTCCATGGTCAGCCAATGGCGATAGGCTTTGAGCCGCCATTCCAGCAGCCATTCCGGCTCACCCTTTTTGGCCGAGATGAAACGGATGACCTCCTCGTTCAAGCCCTTGGGCGCGGTCTCCATCTCGATGTCGGTCACGAAACCGTATTTGTACCGCTCGCCGATTTCCTCGACACGGGCGGCGGTTTCGACGCTAGCTGCCATGGTGCTGTCCTCTCACTGGCGCCGCCCCCGCGGCGACGACCGGGAACAAGTCTTTCGGATCGGTCATATCGGCCAAACTGACGCATTCGAGGGCCGCGCGAATGGCGTTGTTGACCCGGGTCCAGTTGCCGCTCAGCGGGCAGTAGGTCTCGGACTCGCAGCCGTCCTCGGCGCCGTCGACACAAGCGGTCAGGGCAATCGGTCCTTCAAGCGATTGAATGATCTCGGCCACCGACACCGCCGCCGCCGGACGGTCCAAGGAATACCCGCCGCCGGGCCCACGGTGAGAGTTGATTACCCCCGCCGCCGACAGCATCTTGAGCAGCTTGGCGACCGTCGGCAAAGGCACGCCGGCGCGCTCGGCCAATCGGCCGGCGGTGACCACCCGGCCTTCGTCCTGAGCCATCAGGCTGAGCAGCACAATACCGTAATCGGTTAAGCGGTTGAGACGAAACATCATTTAATCCAGACCAATTTGGTCCTAATTAAATATAACGGGCCAGCGGAAAATCAACTCCCGATTCGCCGCGGCGCCTGCGAAAATGAAAAGGGCCGCCGCCGGCGGCCCCTCGCATCATCGGTCACCGGGGCTTAGTGAACATCTTTCCAGACCGCCCGCTTGGTGACATAGGTCAGCCCGACCATGAACAACAGGAACACAATGACCATCACGCCGGTACGCTTGCGCTCCTCCATGTTGGGCTCGGCCGCCCAGGTCAGAAACGTCGTCACGTCGCGCGATTGTTGTTCAATCGTCGCCTTGGTGCCATCGGCGTATTCGACCCCGTCATCGGCCAACGGCGACGGCATGGCGATTTGATGGCCGGGATAGTAAGCATTGTAATACATGCCCTCCATCATCTTGGTGTCACCTGGCGGATCGACATAACCGGTCAACAAAGCGTGTAAATAATTAGATCCGCCCTCACCGACGCCGCGCGCCTCGACGATCAGGGACAAATCCGGCGGCAAAGCGCCATTGTTCGCCGCCCGNGCCGCCTTGTCGTTAGGGAACGGCGAGGGCCAACGGTCGGACAGGCGCGCTGGCCGGTCGAACATTTCGCCATCGTCGTTGGGCCCGTCCTTAACCTCGTATTCGCTGGCGATGGCTTTCACCTGATTCTCGGACAATCCAAGGTCCAGGAGGTTACGGAAAGCGATGTAGTTCAGGCCGTGACAGCCCGCGCAAACTTCCTGGTAGACCTGGAACCCGCGCTGCGCCGAGGCGCGATCGAAGGTCCCGAATAAACCGCCAAAGGACCATTCCTGGGTCGGCGGAACGGGCGCGGTGCCTGCCCCCAGGGCCGGGCCGCCAATCGCCACCGACAACGCGACGGCGGCGGCGCGGATGATGTTTTTTGTGATTTTCATTTTTCCCTCCCTCAGCTTCTTCACGCCGTCGCTAGGACCGGCTCGCTGATACTCCGCGGCAATGGCTTAGGACGTTCGAAGACGCTGAGGAACGGCAGCAGAACGAGGAAGTGGATGAAGTAATAGGCCGTCGCGACCCGCGACAGGATCACGTAAATCCCTTCCGCCGGCATGGCGCCGAGATAGGTCAGCGCGATACAATCGATCACCAAAACCCAGAAGAAGAGCTTGAAGATCGGCCGGTAACCGCCGCTGCGGATCGGCGAGCGATCCAACCACGGCAGAACGAACAGCACGGCGATGGCGCCGAACATCATCAACACGCCGCCCAGCTTGTCCGGCACCGCGCGCAGGATGGCGTAGAACGGCAGGAAATACCATTCCGGCACGATATGAGCCGGCGTCACCATCGGATTGGCCGGGATGTAGTTATCCGGATGGCCCATTGCGTTCGGGAAGAAGAAGACAGCAACAGCCAGCAAAAGCAGGAACATCGCGATCCCGACCATGTCCTTGATGGTGTAGTAGGGATGGAACGAAATGGTGTCCTGCGGCCCCTTCGCGTCGATGCCGATCGGGTTGTTCGATCCGAAACGGTGAAGTGCCACGATGTGAAGCACGACNACGCCGGCGATCAGGAACGGCATCAGNTANTGNAGCGAGAAGAAGCGGTTCAATGTCGGNTTGTCGACCGAGAACCCGCCCCACAGGAAGGTNACGATGCTTTCNCCGACGAACGGGATGGCCGAGAACAGGTTGGTGATCACCGTNGCGCCCCAGAAGCTCATCTGGCCCCAGGGAAGAACATAGCCCATGAANGCNGTNGCCATCATCAGCAGGAAGATCACCACACCAAGCATCCANANCAGCTCGCGNGGGGCCTTGTAGGACCCNTAATAGAGNCCGCGGAAGATGTGGATATANACCACGATGAAGAAGAAGCTGGCCGCGTTCATGTGGATGTAGCGGATCAGCCACCCGTGATTGACATCNCGCATGATACGCTCGACGGAGCTGAACGCGTGATCGACATGCGCGGTGTAGTTCATCGCCAGAACGATGCCCGTCACGATCATNATGACCAGNGCAAGCCCGGCNAGAACACCGAAATTCCAGAAGTAGTTCANGTTNTTCGGGACCGGGTAATCATATTTTTCATGGTCCAGCATCGANAAGATGGGAAGACGATGATCAACCCACCTGACGACAGGATTTGAGAATTTTTCAGCAGACATGGAACCANTAGCCTCCAGCNGAACAGACAGATCAGCCGATGCGGATCACGGCGTCGGAAAGGAACTCATAGGGCGGAACNTCNAGNTTGGTCGGNGCCGGCCCCTTGCGGATGCGACCCGACGTNTCGTAGTGCGATCCGTGGCACGGGCAGAACCANCCCTCATATTCGCCCTTCACNTCGCCGGTCTTNTGACCGAGCGGNACGCAGCCGAGGTGNGTACAGACACCGAGNACNACAAGCAGNTCNGGCTTCTGNACCCGGGTCTCGTCTTCNTCCGGNTCNCGCAGCTCGGCGCTGTCGATGGCGTTGGCGCGTGCAATCTCGTCGGNGGTCCGATGNCGNATGAAGACAGGCTTGCCNCGCCATGTGACNGTNATGGCCTGNCCTTCNNCAATCTTNGANACGTCGACTTCGGTNCTCGCCAGCGCCAGCGTATCGGCGGCNGGNTTCATTTGGTCGATCAAAGGCCAGGCGACGGCGGCAGCGCCGACCGCCCCCATGGCATAGGTCGCGACGACGATAAAGTCGCGCCGGCCGACCTCGCGCGGATCGGTGGCCGAGTCCGCGGGCTTCGAGTTCGATTTTGCCATTCTTCCCTCTTCAGATAGCAGCCCCACAAAATCTCCCGTCTGGTCGCAATGGACCTGCCGGAAAACCTCCCTCCAGGCTCCTGCCGGGCGGCAGCGGCGTGACATGTAAGGCACCTTTTGTCAGCCGCCGACGTTTTAGCACGAGACATCCCGGTTTTGCAGTCTATTTTGCCACGGATTCCGAAAAAATAACTGCGCCATCCGTCGCACCCACCGGCTGACCCGGCACGCCGTCACGACAGCTCAGGGCCAGCGCACCTCAGGGGGCAGGCTCATCAGGATCGCCTCGATGTTTCCGCCGGTCTTCAGGCCGAAAAGCGTACCCCTGTCATAAAGAAGATTGAACTCGACATAGCGGCCGCGCCGCACCAGCTGGTGATGGCGGTCAGCCTCGCTCCAGGGCCGGTCCATCCGTTCCCGAACAATCGCGGCATAGCCGGTGTGAAAGGCGGCGCCGACATCGCGTGTGAAAGCAAAGTCGGTCTCCCAGCTGCCACTGTCCAGATTGTCGTAAAAAATGCCGCCGGCACCACGCGGCTCCTCGCGATGCGGAAGGTAGAAATATTCGTCGCACCATTTCTTGAAGCGGGGATAATAGTCCGGATCATGCATGTCACAGGCCGACCGCATGGTCGCATGAAAGTCGGTGCCGGCCGATTCGTCGGGGAAGATCGGGGTCAGGTCGCCACCGCCACCAAACCAGGCCTTGCTGGTAACAATGAAGCGGGTGTTCATATGCGCTGCCGGAACATGCGGGTTGCAGGGATGCGCGACAAGGGAAATTCCCGAGGCCCAGAATCGCCCATCATCGCCAGCGCCGGGAATGTTCTTCCTGAACTCTTCGGAAAATTCCCCGTGTACGGTTGAAATATTTACCCCGACCTTTTCGAAGACACGGCCATGCATGACGCTCATCTGGCCGCCGCCGCCGCCATCGCGCTGCCAGACCTTGCGGTCGAACTGGCCGGCTTGCAGCCCCTGCTGCCGCGCTGCGGGGACTTCCGTCTCAATCGCCTCGAAGGTTGCGCAGATCTGGTCGCGAAGCTCGGCGAACCAGGCTTCGGCGGCTTGTTTGCGGAGGGTCATTTCATCGTCTGTCTGCGCCGTCATCATCTGTCCCTGTTCTCTGGCATACCGGTTCGAGCACACACCGCCCGTCAGGCTTTCGAGCTCACACCGACGCGGGTAGCCAGTTCGTCTTTGGTGAGGCTAAAATCCGCTGCGACCCAGATCTGTTCAGCCTCCCGCAACATCGCCCCCACCACCGGTCCCTTGTCAACGCCGTGCGACAACAGTACCGCGCCAGTCAGAGGAAAAACGGGAGGAACCCAAGCTGCAATCTCGGCTAAATGACCTTTGTCGATCTCGCGCATCAGGCGGGCGGCGGCAACAATAAGCTGCGGCCCCGGCAAACTGCCCTCCCGGTGGCACCAATAGGCGGCCTGGTGCCAGCGCTGTCCCGTCAGCGCTGCGAATTCGGTTTCCGGTGAGACCGTGTCAAATTTGGTGAGCTCTCCCTGTTCGCGGCGGGACAGGCGAAGCCGCGACGAGAGTACTGGGGCCGATGAAAGAGGCATGACCACAGCGAGCCTGACAAGCCAAGTCGCCCCGTTGTCTCCCATGGCAACATCGACAAGACGGTCGATCTCTGGTGTTAGCCTGTCTGACTGCGTCGAAACGCCGAGTGCCTGAAGGGACAATCCGGTCTCTTCCATCACCCGCAACCCGATCTGCCCGCCCTCTTCACCAAGCAGGCGGCGCATTTCACCGGCAACACGTTCACCAGACAAACCCGCGGCAAGGTGTGCCGCTGCCGAAAGCGCCGCCATCGCTTCGGCATCGACCCCGCCACCATGGAATCGCGGCAGAAACCGGCAATAGCGAAGCATGCGAAGGGCATCTTCTTCGACACGGCGGGCTGCCTCTCCAACGAATCGCAGCCGGCCTGCATCCAAATCTTCGTGTGCGCAATCCAGCGGATCCTCGACTGCGCCATCTGCGGTCACGTAAAGGGCATTTACCGTGAAATCGCGCCGCGCCGCATCGGCCCGCCAGTCGTCACTGAAGGCCACGGTGGCATGCCGCCCGTCGGTGTCCAGATCGACACGCGTCTGCGTCACCTCGATAGCCTCGTCATCA
>NZLB01000037.1 GCA_002694075.1 Nisaea sp. | reverse complement strand
GGTATCGGCCGGTGGCGTTAGTCCGGCGGCGAAGAGAGCGTCGGCGAGATCGGCGTCATAGGCGGCGCGTACCTGGTCCGGGTCGGGGATTACGCCGCGCGCGGCGAGGTCGCGCTCCAGCCGGTCGCCGGCGGTCAACTCGCCCGTGAAGCGCCACAGCAAGGACAAGGCGCGGTTCATGCGGGCGTGGCTTTCGGGACTGCCGTCGCCCAAGCGAATGACCAAGTCACGCGCGCGGTCGCGGTGATAACGCACTTCCTTCAAAGCCACCGCCGCGATCTCGGCGACGCCGTCATCGCGCGAGGTTTGCGCCGCGTCCAGGAAGGCGTGGTGCCAGCTGTCGAACAGGAACTGCCGCATCAAGGTGACGGCGTAATCGTCATTCGGTTGTTCGACTAGTAAACAGTTGCGGAATTCGCGCGCGTCGCGCCCAAAGGCGAGGGCGTCGGCGTTTTCGGCGGCGACGCCGCGGGCGATCGCCAGGTCAAACCACAGAGTCGCCTGGCCGATCAGGTCAAGGGCGGTGTTGGCCAACGCGATGTCTTCTTCGAGGGCCGGCGCGTGGCCGCACCAGGCCGACACCCGTTGGCCGAGGATGAGGCAGTTATCGGCCAGCCGCAGGGCCAATTGACCAACCGGATCGGTCGCCGTCATCACATATTGTCCACTTCTTCGGGCAGCGGAAAAAACGACGGATGGCGGTAGATTTTGGTCTCCGCCGGCGCGAACAAGGCGTCTTTATCGGCCGGCGCGCTGGCGGTGATCGCCGCCGACGGCACCACCCAGATCGACAGCCCCTCATTGCGCCGGGTGTAAACGTCACGGGCGTTATTCAGCGCCATTTCCGGGTCGCTGGCGTGGACCGAGCCGACATGGCGGTGACTGACGCCCTGTTGGCTGCGCACGAAGACTTCCCACAATTCACCGTCGCCAGGCATGGCTCACTCCGCGGCGCGGGCGTGTTTGGTGGCGTGGGCGGCCAGGCCGTCGCGAAACCAGGCGCCGTCGTCCCACGCCTTCTGGCGCGCGGCCAAGCGTTCGGCGCCGCATTGCCCGCCGTTTTTTAAGACGTCATAAAATTCTTGCCAGTCGATGGCGCCAAAACGGTAATGGNCGGCCTCGGCGTCCCAGGCGAGGTCCGAGTCGGGCACGCGCAACCCCAAAANATCGGCCTGCGGCACGGTTTGATCGACGAATTTCTGGCGCAGTTCGTCATTGCTGTTTTGCTTGATCTTCCAGGCCATNGACTGCGCCGAGTGGGGGGAGTCGCTATCCGGTGGGCCGAACATCATCAGCGACGGCCACCACCAACGGTCCAAGGCGTCCTGGGCCATCGCCTTTTGTTCGGCGCTGCCCTGGCTGAGTTTCAACATGATGTCGAAGCCCTGGCGTTGATGAAAACTTTCTTCCTTGCAGATCCGCACCATGGCCCGCGCGTAGGGCCCGAAGGAACAGCGTTGCAGTGGCACCTGGTTCATAATGGCGGCGCCGTCGACCAACCANCCGATGGCGCCGATATCGGCCCAAGTCAGGGTCGGATAGGTGAAGATCGAGGAATACTTGGCCTTGCCGCTGAGCAATTGTTCGGTCATCTCGGCGCGGCTGACGCCAAGGGTCTCGGCCGCGCAATAGAGGTACAGGCCATGACCGGCCTCGTCCTGCACTTTGGCCAGCAAGATCGCCTTGCGTTNCAAGGTCGGCGCGCGGGTGATCCAATTGCCTTCCGGCAATTGGCCGACGATCTCGGAATGGGCATGCTGGGAGATTTGCCGGATCAGGGTTTTGCGGTAGCCGTCGGGCATCCATTCCTGCGGCTCGATCTTGTCGCCCCGGNCGACGCGCGCCTGAAATTCGCGTTCGGCCGCGCTCATCTCCTCGGGCGTCTTGAGGCCGGCGGTTTTCACCAATTGCGCGTACATGGCGGATCTCCCATCGTGGAAACCTAAAGTTATAATAAATCGACCGGACGGTCAATTAACTGGCGACNGCGCTCAATCGTCAAGCACCGCGCCGCCGATGGTCCGCGATACGCCGTTGAAAACCGCCACCACCGCGTCATCGTCGATCCGCACGGTCGCCGAATACGCGCCGGTGCGGCCGGCCACCGCGTCCTCCTTGGCCTCGGCGACGAGGCGCGCGCCCTCCGGCACCGGCGCCAGAAAGGTGATCGCCGCGTGCTGGGCGACGCTCGACCGGTTATGGGAATTGCAAGCGTAGGCGAAGGCGGTGTCGGCGAGGGTGAAGATCAAACCACCATGGCAAATGCCATGGCCGTTGAGCATGTCGGCGCGCGCCGTCATGGCGATTTTGGCGTAGCCCGCGCGCACCTCCAGAATGTCGATGTCAAAGGCCGCGCCGGTGCCTTCCTTGGCGCGCAGGTGATGGGCGATGGCGGCGGCTTTCTCGTCTGGCGACATGGCGGCGCTCCAATCGGTGCTGATGATTGACCGGTCGGTCGATTTATTTTATCGAACCGGTAAGGATCATAAGGTCCACCGAACAAAGGGGGAAGGCGCACATGGACGATCAATCGGTCATCTTGGCGGTGGATGGGGCGGTCGCCACCGTCACCCTCAACCGCCCCGACAAGCTCAACAGTTTCACCGCCGAGATGCACGCCCGCTTGCGTGACGCCTTGGACCGGGTGGCCGACGACCCGGCCATCGGCGCTTTGGTCATCACCGGCGCCGGCCGCGGCTTTTGCGCCGGCCAGGATCTGGCCGACCCGGCCTTGGGCGAGATCGCCGACGGCATCGATCTCGGCGTCGCGGTCGAGCGTGACTACAACCCGATGATCCGCCGGATCGCCGCCCTGCCGCTGCCGGTGATCGCCGCGGTCAACGGGGTCGCCGCCGGCGCCGGCGCCAATTTGGCGCTCGCCGCCGATATCGTGCTGGCCGCGCGCGGCGCCAAATTCATTCAATCTTTCGCCGCCATCGGCCTGATCCCGGACACTGGCGGCTCCTATCATTTGCCGCGCCTGGTCGGTCAGGCGCGGGCGCTGGGCCTGGCCCTCACCGGCGACCCCTTGTCCGCCGAGCAAGCCGCCGACTGGGGCCTGATCTGGCAAGCCGTCGACGATGACGCGCTGGCCGGCGCGGCCGCCAGCCTGGCCGCCCGCCTGGCCGCCGGCCCGCGCACCGGCCTGGCGGCGATCAAGGCGGCGATCCGCGGCAGCGGCAGCCGCGATCTCGATGGCCAGCTGGATTACGAGCGCGACGTCATGCGCCGGCTTGGCGCCAGCGCCGATTTCAACGAGGCGGTCGACGCCTTTTTAAACAAACGCAAACCGGTCTTCCGCGACCGCCGCGAGGGCTAGGCGATGGTTGCCGCCGCGTACACACCGCTATTGGACGACGCCGAGAAACTCTCGGTTGCCGATCTGCGCGCCCTGCAATTCGACCGGTTGCGTTGGTCGATCGGCCACGCCTTCGACAAGTGCGCGCCCTATCGCGCGCTCTGCGAAAGCGCCGGCGTCGGCCCGGCCGACCTGACCGCGCTCGAAGACCTCGCCAAATTCCCGATGACCGGCAAGGCCGAGCTGCGCGCCGCCTATCCGTTCGGCTTTTTTGCCTGTGACATGGACCAGGTGGCGCGTATCCACGCGTCCTCCGGCACCACCGGCCAGCCGACCGTGGTCGGCTACACGCGCGCGGATTTGGACACTTGGGCGACGGTCGTCGCACGCTCGATCCGGGCGGCCGGCGGCCGGCCCGGCATGAAGGTCCATGTCGCCTATGGCTATGGCCTGTTCACCGGCGGGCTGGGCGCTCATTACGGCGCCGAGGCGCTAGGCTGTCCGGTGATCCCGATGTCCGGCGGCCAGACCGAGAAACAGGTGCAATTGATCCTCGATTTCGAACCCGAGATCATCATGGTCACGCCCAGCTACATGCTGTCGATCCTCGACGAGTTTCGCCGCCGCGGCCTCGACCCGCGGGCCACCGCCCTGAAAATCGGGATTTTCGGGGCCGAGCCCTGGACCGACGCCATGCGCGCCGAGATTGAGGACGCCTTTGCCATCGACGCCGTCGATATCTATGGCCTGTCGGAAGTGATCGGCCCCGGTATCGCCAATGAATGCGTCGAAACCAAGGACGGTCTGACCCTCTGGGAAGATCACTTTTTTCCCGAGATCATCGACCCCGAAACCGGCGCGCCGCTGCCCGATGGCACGCCCGGCGAATTGGTGCTGACCTCGTTGACCAAACAGGCGATGCCGGTGATCCGCTACCGCACCCGCGACATCACCTGTCTGCTGCCGGGCACGGCGCGGACGATGCGCCGGCTGGCCCGCGTCGCCGGCCGCAGCGACGACATGTTGATTATCCGTGGGGTTAATGTCTTCCCCTCGCAGATTGAGGAAATCTTGCTCGCTGTGCCCGGTTTGGCGCCCCATTACCAGCTTGAGGTCAGCCGCCCGGACCGCCTCGACCAATTGCATGTGGTGGTCGAGGCCGACCCCGCCGCCAGCGACCGGGCGGCGGCCGCCGAAACCTTGGCGGCGCGCGTCAAAACCTTGATCGGCGTGACCGTCACCGTCGAGGTGGTCGACCCGGAAAGCGTGCCGCGCTCGCTGGGCAAGGCGGTGCGCCTGAAGGACCTGCGGGGCTAGCCGGGGCGATGGCCCGGCCGCAAGCCGCCGATTACGCGGAAAAGCGCGCCGCCATCACGGCCGCCGCCGCCCGCCTGTTCGCCCGCCATGGCTACGCCGGCGCGCCGATCGCCGAATTGGCGGCCGCCTGCGGCCTGTCGAAATCCCTGCTCTATCATTATTACGGCTCGAAGGACGCCATCCTGTTCGCGGTGATGGACGGCCATATGGCCGAACTGCTGGAGGTGGTCGACACGCCGCCGGCCGCCGACCTGGCGCCGGTCGACGCTTGGCGGGCCTTCGCCGAAGCCTTGCTGACCCGTTACGCCGGCGCCGCCGACAGCCAAAAGGTGCTGCTCTACGACCTCGACCATCTGGCCGCCGACCGGCGCGCCGAGATCGTCGCCCGCCAGCGCCGTCTGATCGCCGCCGCCGAGGCCAAACTGGCCGCCGCCGCCGCACGCACCGCTGGCCCGGCGCCGACCCGGGCCAAGCTGCGTGCCCAGGTGATGCTGTTTTTCGGCATGATCAATTGGAGCCATACCTGGTTCGACCCGGCCCATGGCCTGAGCCGCGCCGAGCTCGCCCGCCAAGCCGCCGACACCGCGCTTAATGGTCTGACGCCCTAAATCTCGGGGTGGCGCGTAGCCCTAAAATAAACTACCATAGAGGGTGTTTTTTGAGATGCGCGGGGCCTGCCGCCGCTTTCCTTCCCGCGGCGCGTGGTGCCGCCGCCGATGCGGGAGGACAAGCCAATGGTGCAGCGCCGCGACCGCCGCGACCGCCCCGACCGCCCCGCTAGCCGTCGCGGGTTCCCCTTGTGCGCCGGCCCTTTGTGTGTCGGCCCTTTGGGCGCGGGCCTTTCAATCGGGGGCTTGGCGATCTTGGCCCTGGTGACCCTGGCGCCGCCGGTGCCGGCCCAGGCGGCCGACGCGCCCTATGACCCCTTCGACCGTTGCGCCTTTTACGCCGGCGACCCGGACTATCCCGAGGTCAGCGCTCGCAACCCAAAGCCGGTGGCGGGTTATCTTGGCGACCTGTCGCGGGTTTACGGCCGGCCCTTCGACTTCATCGAGGTGGCGCCGGCGATCGAACACTGCGAAGCCGCCGTCGCCCATCCGGACGCCCAGCCGCGGCATGGCTATTTCCTGGCCCGCGCCTATCTGCGGCACGGCGCCGTCGAAAAAGCTTTTCCCTTGTTGATCGAAACCGCCCGCCAGGGCGAGCCGGGCAGCGTCGCTCTCATGCTGGACAATGTGAACAACCCGCATATGAAAATCGACCGGGCCGGGGAGCTGTTCCCGCTGGCGGCGAAAATGATCGCCCCCGGCGGGGTCGGCGAGCGTCGCCGCTATGGTTATATATTCTATCGCGCCCTCGATGTGCCGGCGGTTGTGAAGGCGCCGGGCGCCTATCGGAACGCGCGCGCCATGGCCGAGAAATTCGGCGAAGGGGGCACGCCCTATCTCTATTTCCGGCGCCATCCGCGGTCTCCGCGCTTCACCCCAGAAAAGGGCGAGGCGGCGGCCTTCCGCCAGCGTTATCGCTTCCTGACGGCCAACGCGCGGGCCGATTTTCCGCAAATCTACGACCAATTGGCGCTTTCGCTGCTGCGCTATGACGCGGCCAAACAGGGCGGCGTCAGCCTGGCCGATTTCATGGCCGGCGAGGACGTCAACCTGCTCGGCGAAGATTTGCAAACCGCTATCACCGAGCGTTTGGCGCGCCTCGGCGGCGATCGGCGTCGCCGGAAAGACCTTTACCAATGGGCGGTTCGGGTCGGCGTCGCCCTCGGCATCATGGAGAAACTCGGCGCGGCGTTTTACTGCAATTACATGGAAAGCTTCAAATTCCTCCGCCGGCAGATGATGGACGACCCCGGCTGGGCGGCCTTTCCGCGCTTCAAGGCGCGGGTGCTGACGGTGTTGAAAACCTGTTCGGCGCCGATCCAATGCCGCTTTTACCGGGCGCGCGCGGCGGACCCGTTTTTCCGCGCCGCCTTCGCCGCTTCGCGGGTGAAAAAACGCCATTACTGCCCGGCCATCGCCGGTGCCGCGCAATGACCCGCGCGGTATCGCCGCCGGGCGCGGCCCCTGCCGGTTGACAGCCGGGCCGTCCAGGGGGTAGGGGCTCGGGCTCCGTTTCCGTCTTCGAGGCAGAGCCCATG